>JBDTEB010000244.1:0-14325 GCA_039922795.1 Chitinophagaceae bacterium | reverse complement strand
CCGTCTCCGGATCATTTATTCCCGGACTTAAAGCCTTTATTGCGACTTCAGCAAGCTGGTGATAACCATATACCGGATTTAGATCTATCGGCTGACCAGAATAGCAGTCAACTTTTTGTAAGAGCAGATCCAATTCTTTTTTTTCCATCTTTCCGTCACTATGAAAAGTCATTAGGGGCAAGCCTTTCAGCAAATAAGTACCCGCAGGGTGCAAAAAGTTTAGATAACCATCGTTCCTTGAGGCGACTTCTTTGAGTCCTTTCTCGTCAAATCCCTGGAAATATTGAGATTCAATCATCGAAATCGTGTAACTGTTTTTAAAAGAGGGCATCACAGTATATTTTTCTGTCACCCGAACTTTCCGAATTAACGACTTTAATGTTTGCTCATGTATCCTGTTAATAATGGTATCGAATTTAACTGACTGGGTCACATAATGCAGGAAATAAATGAAAAGGAATATATCCCCAACAGTCAGCAGCAGCAAGAGATAGATGCTCAGGGCAGGTACATAAATGCCTGAATCTAAGTCCCGGATGGTACTCAGCAAAAACAGGGCATAGACGATTGTTCCAATATAAAAACCGAGAACGATTTGCTGGAACCGGTTACCAATCATTCCTTCCAGCATCCGGTTGCTCATCTGCGATGCTGCCTGGTTAAGCAATATCATCACCATCGAAAAGCTGAAAACTGTTAATGAAATAATACCCGAAACAATGGCAGAGAGGATGGAGCGGGCCGTGCTGGCGTCTTTCAGACGGATCCAGCCATGATTTGTTTTTATGGTTTTACCAATTTCGGAAAAATCAAGCTCAATCATCAGCCATGAAAAAAGAAGAAAGGAAATGGCGATAATAGCCGGTAAAAAGGCGATGCTGGTTACTAGTCTATTGTAATGCTTGCGAAAAAATTTTTGTATTGCTCCGGTCATTGGTGACCGATAGACTGAAAGAACCGTGCCTGAAATCAATGATGCATCAGAATTCGGAACTTAACTCAACACAAACTCATCCATTTCTGCTTTCTCCTCTTCGAGTTCAGCAATCTGATCACGGTGCCTTTCAATATTCAGGAACTGCATCGTGAGCCAGGCTATTGCCAGCATGATTACAAACCAGAAGAACGTTATTTCCCAACTGAAATGATCCTTTATGGGTCCGATTAATGTTGCCCCGACCAATGAACCCATTGCCCCGATGGTCATGTAAAACGTAAACTGGCTTGCCGAAACTTTCTTCGAACAGAATTGCATGGCTATCGCGAAAACACCAATCTTGGCAAATGCATTCAGCCAGCGGTAAACAATGATGAAACCATAGAGAAACGCGGTGTTATGCCAGTAAGATTGTAAAAAGGAAAGTGCAGCAACAATAGATATGATCAGCATGAAATATATACCGATCATTCTTTTTTTGCCAAACTTTTCAATGAGGTATCCCCCGAGCAGCATTCCGCTGATGCCACCAATCAGATCGGCCATCGCAAACGCTCTTGAATAATATACATTGGTCCAGCCGGTTACTTTAACCGCAAAAAGGGGGAGCAGGGTTTCGAAAAAATTATATGCTCCCTGTGAAAGAAATAATATTAACGAAATGATCAGGGAATTTCTAAGCCTGAATACTTCGTAGAGAGATTTGAATATGGTAATCCAGCTGGTGACCTGTAATCTTTTGTTGATGGCGGATATCTTTCCTTCCGTCCACGGTAATATTTTTTCACTCGAACGTTCCCTTAAACAAAGTGGTATCAAAGTAATTATTCCGATAGCCAGGCAAAGGGCGATCATTGCCGCTGTGAAACTGTAGGTATTCAAAAGCCAGCTACCAACCGCAAGCGAAAGAGAGCTGCCGATCATTCTGGCTCCTCCCATAAAACCGTTTGCCCTTGCCTGCTCGTCGGCCGGGATCAGGTCCACCGCCATCCCATCGGTAGCCGCATCCTGCATGGCACCGAGAGCAGAAACGATAAAAGCCGAAATATTAAAAAGGTGAAGATTGTTTAAAGGATCGGGTACATAGGCCATAATACCCAGGCTGATGATTAGCCCCAACTGGCCCAGCAGCACCCATGGGCGTTTGCGTCCCATCGGTAGAAACGTGTACCTGTCCATCAGGGGGGCTACAATAAATTTGAAGGTCCATGGCAGGGCACAGGCTGTTGCAAATCCGCCGATCTCTCCCGGTGTTTTACCACTCATCGCCATCCAGGCTGGAATTCCTACAAACAACATCCCCATCTGCAGTCCCTCCGTAAGGTAGAGCGCGATAAAATTTATATAACGGACTAATGCACTTTCTCTGAGAGCGGGCAATTGCCTGATACTGATCATCGGCGAAGCAAATATTTATTGGAAAATGGGGGTTTTCGAAAATTGATCTGGCAGCGGCGCTGGTACGTTGGGGTTAGTATTCACCTCGTTTTGCGGATAGATGAATCGCTGCGGCTTTTGAGCCCCCGCGTATAAGGGAACAGGCAACTGCACTACCGGTATTGCTTTGGAGAGACGTCGGTAATCATTAAACGCTTCATATTGCATCAGAAAAATAATATAGCGCTGGCTGATGATCTCTCGCAGCAGTGCGGTTTGAACCGTGGCCAGTTTTAAAGGGTTGGCCAGACCGCCCGGGTTAAAATCTTCCAGCGAATAGGCATCGTATTTCCTTCCCGTTGCAGAAAATGTTTTGCCATTGATATATCCTGTTGCCAGGCCTGCCCTGCATAAATTTAGTGCAGCCAATGCTCTCTCGGTTACGTCCATACGCGCCAGAGCTTCCGCCATAATCAATTCGTTCTCATAAAAGGTAAGTATGGGATGTGGTGCATCAGCCGTGAATGCGCCGTCCGTGGTGTTAGGATCAAGACTGCCGATTGCAGTAATGCCAACTTTTATATAATGCTGGTAAAGCGCTGTTTCATCTGTTTTTGTGTTGCCGGATTTTATCCGCGATTGCATCAGCACTGGCAGATATGCTCCTTCGAAACCCGTATCTCCCGGACGGCTTACCCTGAAAAAGTCATAGTTCTGATTATTGTCAACACCGAGGCTTTTACCGTGCGGAATCAATGCATCTCCGTTTGTACTGCCAATGCCGGAAGCCGCACTGGTTGTAGCTTTGGCATAGTCACCCGTGTGCAGGTAAAGCCGCGCTTTCAGTGTATTGGCCGCTGCTTTCCATTTCTTCAGATCACCCTGGTAAATAAAATCCTGTTGAGAAAAGGTGAGTCCCGTCGTGGCCGACAAATTGAGGATGGCATTATCAAGTGTGATCTGCAAGGCTGCGTAAACATCTGCCTGCTTGTCAAAAACAGGTGTAGGATACTTTACCTGATCGAAGGCCTGGCTATAGGGAACATCTCCATAAAGATCGGTTGCTTTGGCAAGCACTAATGCTTCGAGTATCTGTCCCACGCCCTTTATCCACTTGTCACCTGACTGGTCGGCCTTGCTTTGTATCAGTCTTGCCTGTCCGGCAACGGAATACAGGGTGTTCCAGCTAAAAGTTTGTGACGAAACAATATACTGTGCAAAACCCTGGTGAGCACGCGACAGGCCATTTATCTCGCCCGCCCAGATGGAGGCAATTCGCACATCGGTATCTTCATGCAGTATCGACGTTCCAAGTAGCGTTCCGGCAAGGAGCGTGGTTATATTCAGGTCGGTGATTGCATTCGGGTTATTCTGAATATCGGGGTTGTCAAATACTTTTCTGCAACCACCGAGCAGGTTAACGGAAAGTACGGCAACAACTAACAATGATCTGTTCATGATGACTGACTTAATGGGTAATTTTCACGGAAAATAAAATGGACCTGGTGTTAGGATTTGTAAACCAGTCCTGCCCTCTGGAGAGACCTGCACCAGAGATGTTTACTTCAGGATCGGTTCCTGTATATTTTGTCCATAAAACCAGGTTCCGCCCGGTGATGCTGAAATCTATGTTGGAGAGATAGGAAAACCGTCGAAAACCTGGGCTTCTCAGGCTGTAACTCAGGGTGAGTTCGCGCAAACGCGATACACTGCCATCTTCGACAAATTGTTTGTAAGATGCGGTATTGGAAGCTGTTCCCCTGCCTTGCCACCAGGCCTGGTTTATAGCCACAGGCCCTGCCCCAAAATCTTTGATCTGTCCCTGGAACGACGTGCCCGATGCAATGATTTTACCGGTTACATCTTTCAGCCCGCCGGTGGGTGCAACCACGGTATAACCCTGGTCGGCGTGAGTGCCAAAACCATAAAGCGAACCGCGGGTTCCATTGAAGAAATCATTTCCGGCCACCCGATCCAGCAAAATATACAAGGAAAGCGATTTGTAAGAAAATGTACTGCCCAATCCTCCCTGCCAGTCAGGATTTGGATTGCCGATGATTTCATTGCCGACGCCGCCCTGCGGGAATCCGTTTACATCAAGTACATAATTTCCTGCCTTATCTTTTAAAAAGTCGGTTGAATAGAAAATACCAAATGGCTGGCCGGGTATCAGCGAAGAATTCTGCATGTAGCTATCGGGAAGAATGTAAACCGACGCACCTGCCAGTGAGATTACCTTGTTGCGGTTCATCGAAAAATTTGCCGAGAGGTTCCATCTGAAATCACGCTTGGCCACGAGGTTAAAATCGGCGTCGAGTTCGAGGCCTTTATTGGACAGTTTGGCCGCATTGCTGTTTCTGATGGAATAGCCGGTTTCATTCGGCACGGTAAGGGAAAGAATTACATCGCTGGTAGAATTGCTGTAAGCTGTTGCCGAAAAGCTCAGCCTGTTTTTTAAGAATCGCAGGTCTATGCCAATCTCGGATTCTGTCTTCCGTTCAGGTCTTAAATATTCGTTACCCTCGGTTGTGCTGCGAACATACCCTCCGCCGTATAATGAACTTGCTGCGGTTAGTCCGCGCGTATATACATCACCGTAAGCTGCCGGCCCGAAGGTGGTAAAATTCTGATAGGGCTGGGGCTGTATGCCCACCTGGCCCCAGGTTGCGCGAATTTTTCCGAAACTAAGCAGGGAGCTGTTTTTAAATGCATTCAGTTTGGTAAACTGCCATGCCAGTGCTGCAGACGGAAAAAAGAAACTGCTTTTTGTTTTCGAACCGAATGTTGACGCACTTTCGTTTCGGCCAGTGACCGTAAGAAAAAACATGTTGTAGGCCTGCAACTCAGCCTGGGCATAATAGGCATATGTGCGTATCAATGAATTGTAATTCCCCACCGAAAGATTTGTATTCAGTGCATTGGTGAGGATATCAGGTGCCGTGGGAACGATAAGATTGGTGATCGACCCCGATAGTGACTCACGGCGACGACTGTTGTAATTGACACCAACAAGCAGCGACCCGTTGAAGTTGTCGTTAAAAGATTTCTTTGCATTGGCAAAAAGATCCGTGTTGAACTGTTTCTCCGTGACCCAGTTCTTTGACAGGAAGCCGTTGAGATAACTCGCCGAGTTCCTGGCGAAACGTTCAAGCCGGTTGTCGGTAAAATTGTCGATGCCGGTTCGACCGGTAATATCCAGCCAGGGCAAAGGGGAGAGATCCAGTTGCATCGAACCAATGAGCCGGTCAACATCACTGGTATTGCGGTTGTTGTTGACGTTCCAGGTAGGGTTCGAATAAATTGTTCCTAGATCTTTACCCAACGGATTGCGGTAAGAAACGTGCGCATTATTAAACAGCTGTCCTGCGGTGTTTGTGTATGTACCCGTATAATATGAGTTATCAAAATCTGGTGATGTGCGCAGACTGCCGAGCATAACTCCATCAACATTATCGCCTTCCTGGATCCTTGACGAATTAATTTTTATATAACCGATATTGGCCGAAGCGCGCAGCCAGTCTGTTAGTTGTGAGGCGGCGTTTATTCTTACATTATTGCGTTTGTAATTACTGAATGTTTTCACGATGCCATCCTGGTTGAGATTGTCGTAGCTCAGCCGGAAATTTGATCTGCTGTCTCCCCCGCTGATATCGATATTATTTTCAATAAAATGTCCCGTCTGAAAAACATCTTTTGAATGGTCATAAACAGACTGCGAATTTTTGCCACCGTGCGGATTTGCTGTGGTGCCGGGTGCAATCCCGTAACGGGTACTGCCGTCTGGAAAAGTAACAAATCCCTGGTAGCCGGCATTGGCGGGATCTGTGATGTAGGTATCCGTTCCGCCGGACCTTGAGGAGATCAGGTCACCAAACGTTGACCGGTTGCCCTGAGCATACAGGCCGCCAGCACCCTGACCGTAGGTATGTTGCAAGGGAGGCAGTTTATTTACTTGATCAAAAGAAACCGTTGATTTAAAACTGATGTTCACTTTGCCATCGGTGTCTTTTCCTTTTTTCGTTGTAATGATAATTACTCCGTTTGCTGCACGGGTACCCCATAAAGCCGCTGCTGATGCGCCTGTCAGCACTTCAATGCGTTCAATATCATCAGGGTTGATGTCATTGATGCGTGACTGCTGAATGATACCGTTGGCTGCTGTCGCACCCAGGTTGTCGCTGGCATTGCTTACCGGCATGCCATCAACGATAAATAGGGGCTGGGCGTTCCCGTTTATGGTGTTTTGTCCGCGGATGCGGATGTAAGCGCCAGCTCCAGGGTCGCCACCGTTTCGGGTGATGATCACTCCGGACGTCTTGCCACTTAAACCGGTCAGCATCCCGGTTTCTCCGCTCTTTGCCAGGTTTTTACCCTGGACGGTTGTCACTGAAGAGGCAAATTTGTCGCGCTCTGCCCTTGTTCCAATAGCAGTAATTACCACCTCATTTAACTGGCTGACTTCCTGTTTGAATTGAACATCTATCCTGGTTCTTATCCCGATCACCTCTTCAACCGTTTGCATGCCCGTTGCCGAATAAACCAGCGTGGTTCCGGTTCGTGGAACAAACAGCACATAATCCCCTTTTTCATTCGTCACGGTTCCTGTAGTTGTTCCCTTAATTAAAATGCTGGCACCGGGAAAATTTCCTCTGGCTCCTTCAGTAGTCACAGTGCCCCGTATTTCGCGGGTCTGAGCAAACAAGAAAGATATATTACCAGCGAAAATGATAAGAAAAAATAACGATTTGTTCATATTTATAATTCAATTGTGGGAATAGCATTAAACAATTATCAATGATTCACCTGGCTCCTGTCTATATAATATCTGAACGACACACTAAGCCGGGCATACAATCATTTGGTAATGCATCTGTCTGTAATCAAGGCAGGCAAAACAAATCATTTGATAATTATTGAGAACGTTATGTATTTTGGATGGATCGGACAGGGCGGTTAAGCTAAATAGTCTTTTTATCAGGACGAATTACTTCTGGAACAAAACGCAGGGACAGTTAATTTGTTCACAAGATTTCTCCATAAAATTATTTCTTTTGAACAAAGGATTGCTCATCTGAATAAATCTTAAATAAATACTTCTGGCCAGGTATAATATTATATACTCAGCAAAAAGTATGTGCCTCAAAGCACATTTGGCCAGGTATAACCGCCTGGTATCCGAAAGGCGCACCAATAAAAACTCATCCCGAAAAAATACCCGAATTTGCACGACACAAGTTTAAATCTACACATGAAATCAACAGGCGCTTACTCTCCCGGACTTCGATTCCGCGAGGCTTTGAAGAAGGAAAAGCCGCTGCAGGTAGTGGGGACGATGAATGCCAATCACGCGCTGCTGGCCGAACAGGCGGGTTTTAGCGCCATCTATCTTTCAGGTGGCGGTGTGGCGGCAGGGTCCCTCGGCGTCCCGGATCTTGGAATAACCACCCTGGAAGACGTACTGATCGATATATACCGGATCACCAATGTAACGGATCTTCCACTCATGGTTGATGTGGATACCGGGTTTGGCCCTTCGGCATTCAACATTGAACGCACCGTCAAATCGCTGATCAAGGCAGGCGCTGCCGCACTGCACATAGAAGACCAGGTCGGCGCGAAACGATGCGGCCATCGACCGGGGAAAGAAGTGGTGAGCAAGGAAGAGATGGTCGATCGGTTAAAGGCTGCGGCAGATGCAAGAACAGATGAAAATTTTGTGATCGGTGCCAGAACGGATGCGTTTGCAAATGAGGGGCTCGAAAAGACGCTTGAAAGAGCCGTTGCCTACAAAGAAGCCGGGGCTGATTTTATTTTTGCAGAGGCCGTCCCCGATCTTACTTACTACCGGAAATTTGTTGATGCCACGGGAATTCCGGTTCTTGCCAATATTACCGAGTTCGGAATGATAAAAATGTACACGGTGGAAGAACTGCGTGATGCAGGCGTTGGATTGATCCTCTACCCCCTCTCTGCATTTCGCGCGGCGAATAAAGCCGCTGAAAATGTATTTCATCATATCCGCAAAGATGGTACGCAAAAGAATGTACTGGATACGATGCAGACCCGTGAAGAACTCTACAAGAGTATCGGTTACTACGATTACGAACAGAAATTGGATAATCTTTTTAAAAAGGATAAAAATGGATGAGATTAAAGAAGTGCCGGCTTTCAAACCCAAAAAAAGTGTAGCGCTTTCTGGCGTGGTCGCGGGTAATACCGCTTTATGCAGTGTGGGAAAAAGTGGTAATGATCTGCATTATCGTGGATATGATATCCTTGATCTAGCGGAAAAAGCCGAATTCGAAGAAGTGGCTTATTTGCTGATCTATGGTTCTCTTCCCTCGAAAAGCCAGTTGTTACATTACAAGACCAAATTACAATCGCTGCGCGGCCTGCCGAAATCATTGAAAAATATCCTTGAGCAGATTCCTGCAGCCGCGCATCCCATGGACGTTATGCGTACCATGGTTTCCGCACTTGGAAGCATAGAGCCGGAAAAAGATGACCATAACGCTGCAGGGGCAAGGGACATCGCTGATAAATTGCTCGCCTGTTTCAGCTCCGCCTTATTGTATTGGTACCATTATTCGCATAATGGAAAATCAATTGAAGTGGAGACAGATGATGATTCGATCGGTGGACATTTCCTGCATCTTCTGCACGGGAAAAAACCTTCGGCTTCCTGGGTCAATGCCATGCAGATCTCGCTGAATCTTTATGCAGAGCATGAGTTCAATGCGTCTACATTTACCGGCAGGGTAATAGCTGGTACCGGTTCAGATATTTATTCGGCAGTCACGGGTGCCATAGGTGCACTGCGCGGTCCTAAACATGGAGGCGCAAACGAAGTGGCCTTTGATATTCAAAGCAGGTACAATTCTCCGGATGAGGCAGAACAGGATATCCGCAAACGCCTCGAAAGTAAAGAAGTAATTATTGGTTTCGGCCACCCTGTTTATACGGTTTCTGATCCGCGTAATGTGGTGATCAAAAAAGTAGCCGAACAACTTTCGAGCGAAGCGGGTGATATGCATTTATACACTATTGCCGAAAGGATCGAAACCCTGATGTGGGATCAGAAAAAAATGTTCCCAAACCTCGACTGGTTCTCGGCAGTATCCTATCACCTGATGGGCGTGCCCACACTGATGTTCACACCGCTATTCGTAGTGTCGAGAGTCACTGGCTGGAGCGCCCATATTATCGAACAAAGACAGGATGGAAAGATCATTCGCCCGAGTGCGAATTATACCGGCCCCGAAAACAGGGAGTTTATTTCCATCAACCAACGTTAAATAAAAATTCCAAAAAAATTTGAAATCCGATAGCTCCCAGCTGAAATACTAAACTAATTAAATAACATACATGTCATCGCATATTTCAAATGAAAGGCCGCAGCCGGATAAAGTATTGACCGATATCGTGGATTATGTCTTGGACTATGAAATTAAAAACGATCAGGCCTGGAAGACGGCACATTTTTGTTTACTGGATACCCTGGGCTGTGGATTGGAAGCCTTGACATATCCTGCCTGTTGCAAATTATTAGGACCAGTAGTTCCCGGAACGATCGTTCCAAACGGAGCAAAAGTTCCAGGAACGCAATTTCAGCTTGATCCTATCCAGGCAGCATTTAATATCGGTGCCATCATCCGCTGGCTGGATTTTAATGATACCTGGCTGGCCGCGGAGTGGGGACACCCTTCCGATAATCTTGGTGGTATTCTCGCCACCGCCGACTGGCTATCACGAACCGCTGTGGCCAATGGAAAGCCGCCATTAATGATGAAACAGGTACTGGAAGCGATGATCAAGGCCCATGAGATCCAGGGCGTACTGGCATTGGAAAACTCATTTAATAAAGTGGGGCTCGATCATGTAATACTCGTGAAGGTGGCTTCCACAGCCGTTGTTGGCAAGCTGCTGGGGTTAACACGGGATGAATTGATCAATGCCGTTTCACTTGCCTTTGTTGACGGGCAATCGTTAAGAACTTATCGTCATTCACCAAATACCGGCAGTCGCAAATCATGGGCGGCTGGTGATGCCACCTCGCGTGCCGTACGCCTCGCATTGATTGCAAAAACAGGGGAGATGGGTTATCCATCGGTTCTCACGGCAAAAACCTGGGGTTTTTATGATGTTTCTTTCAAAGGAAAGGAATTCAAATTCCAGCGCGATTATGGTTCGTACGTCATGGAAAATGTATTGTTTAAAATTTCTTTTCCTGCAGAATTTCATGCTCAAACTGCCGTAGAAGCTGCCATGACAATACACCGGAAATTAAAAACCATTGGCAGATCAACGGAAGATATTGCCAGCATAACGATACGCACACATGAAGCCGCCATTCGAATTATTGATAAACAGGGCCTGCTGGATAATCCTGCCGACCGGGATCATTGTATCCAGTATATGATTGCCGTACCACTCCTCTACGGAAGACTGACTGCTGCTGATTATGAAAACAATATTGCATCTGACGAAAGGATTGATATTCTTCGCGATAAAATGACCTGCGTGGAAGATCTGCAGTTTACAAAAGACTACCATGATCCTGAAAAGAGGTCCATCGCTAATGCGCTAACAGTGGTATTTAAAGATGGAACATTTTTCGATGAAGTACTCGTAGAATACCCGATCGGGCACAAACGCAGGCGGGAAGAAGGCATGCCTGAATTGATCGAGAAATTCAGGATTAATCTTGCGCGTAAATTTCCTGAAAAACAGCAGAAAGCCATCTTGGAAAATGCCTTAGATTATCCACACTTTGAAAATTCGCCGGTACATGAATTCATCGACCTGATGGTCATCTGATGATCAAACGGCTTTTTCCATTACTGAAATCGCGTGTGAATTAACCAGTTTTTTTCCTGAATTACGCGCGAATTCAAAGTCGAGCCTGCCAAGGATAATGCCTGCCCAGCCAACCTGGTTGATGATCACATCGTCACCGGTTTTGTTTTTCGCAATTACAGGTACGTTCAGGAAAGTATGTGTATGACCGCCGATAATAAGGTCTATGTTTTCGGTTTCTTTGGCGAGTACTTCATCACTCACCAGATCGGCTTCCCTGTATTTATAGCCCAGATGTGACAGGCAGATCACCATATCGCATTTTTCCTGTTTTCTTAACCGCGCAGCGAGTTCGTTCGCTTTTACGATGGGGTCGAGATATTTGGTGGCGCCAACTAAATTATCTGGTATTAGTCCACGCATTTTGATCCCCAGACCAAAGATGCCAATCTTCAATTTTCCCTTGTTGAATATTTTGTAAGGAATCGTTTTCTGTTCCATGGGTGTACCTGTAAAATCATAATTGCTGACAATCATGGGAAAGTTGGCGTGCCCCATCAGCTGAGTGGAGAGATTTTCCAGCCCTGCGTCAAAGTCGTGGTTGCCAATGGTACAGGCATCGTATTTCATGGCTGCCATGGCCCTCATTTCCGGTTCGCCTTTGTATAAATTAAAATATGGGGTGCCCTGGAAAATATCACCGGCATCCAGCAATAATACCTGCTCTTCTTCTGAACGGATCTTTTTGATGATCGCTGCCCTGGCTGAAACTCCTCCCTGCCCCTGATTTCTGCTTCCGTCCATCGGAAACGGATCTAGCCGGCTATGCACATCATTCGTATGCAGTATGGTAAGTTTGAGAGGAGAAAGATAAGCTGCGGCTTCAAGCATGGCAGGTCCCGCAACGAGCGCACCGGCAGAAAGAACTGCGTGCTTCAAAAATTTTTTTCTACTGTACATTACTGATACGGTTTTCATTTGAGGGAGAAATATTTTTCCCCTGCTTTTTCAGGTATTGAATATAGTCGATCAGTGCATCCCGCATCAGGTATCCCATACTTTGCTGGGGAAGCGTGCGCAACATATCTGCATTGTCGCCACCATTCGCAATGAAATCGGAATTGGCTACAGTATAGGTTTTGCCGGGATCTAAAGGTTTACCACCGATCTTGATATTAATCGCTTTTTTATCTTTAATCTCCATCGTCACATTGGCCAGTGGCCATCCTTCTCTTTCGGCGGTAAGGTCAAGAAACTGCTGCAATACAGCACCGGTCATTTTTTGCACTACCACCATATTGTCAAAAGGCATCAGTTCAAAGATCTTACCGCGGGTAACGTTGCCGGAAGGTAATTGCGTTAACCTGATTCCACCAGTATTCATCACAGCCAAATCGATCGGAGTGTGGTATTTCTCAGCTGCCATGGCAAGAAAGGCATCCACCATAAAATAACCCAGCGGTCCACCCATGGGTTTTTTGTCGATCGACTGATCAGCCACTCCAACAACGTCGTTCATGCTTTTATTTACACTATCACTATATGGTTTCAGTATGGCCTGCAGCAGGCTGTCTTTTGGCTGGGTGGCGCTTACCTGGTAGTCTTTGTATTGAAGGGAGCCTGTTCGGTAAGAAGTTTTACAAGACAAGGTTCCCATCATGACTACCAAGGGAAGTAAATAGTAAGTCTTAAACATAAAATTGATCAATGAAGGTAATAAGATTTCTGGTCGGAAAATAGTTGCTACTGTTAACAGACAGGCTGGTGGCAGGCCGACAAACCTGATTTGCAGGATCAATCTCGAATTCCATTACATTTGCTGCCTGTTATTGGTTCCTTCCGGCAAAAACCGGTGTGGATTAAAAGGGAACCCGGTGTAATTCCGGGACTGTCCCGCAGCTGTAAGAAGTGTCACGAATGTGAGCAATTTATTCTACTGGCCACTGTGCAAAATCTTTGCATGGGAAGGCAATAAATTGAACTTCAAGTCAGAATACCTGCCATAACCTTTAAGATCATCGGCTTTCGTGGAGAAAGGCTGGGAACAAATCGCGGCCCCCAGTCAGGAGGGCCATCTAACTATTTGTTTCAACAGTTTTTTCCCGGTTCAAATTAATAATAATCCGCTTCTGTCCCTGGCAATATAGCGGTGGAGCAATCTGTTATGTTAAAACGACCAATTGTATATTACTTCCTTTTTGGGATGATGGCAGCATCATCGCTTTCAATGGTTCGTGGGCAGGATAGCACCCGCCTGCTTAAAAGAATTGTCGTTAGCGGGTTAAAACAAACGAATTTTTATCAAAGAACGGTTCCTTCCCAATCATTAAATAAGCAATTACTTCAACAGCTAAACGCCCCTTCAGCAGGTGATGCCGCCCGTTTTTTCTCCGGTGTTCAGGTAAAGGATTATGGAGGAACCGGCGGACTGAAAACAGTATCAATCCGTAGTCTTGGCGCAGCCCAGACGGGTGTTATGTATGACGGCATTACGATTGCCGATGCACAATCAGGCCAGGTAGATCTTGGCCGGTATTCCAGCACCTTCCTTCAATCTATTGATGTGTACCAGGCAAATATGCCCGGCACACTGCTTCCTGCCAGAGCATTTTCATCGGCATCCATACTATCGATAAATACACAAGCTTCCCAATATGATAAACCCACCACCTGGCAAACAGGTATCCGATCCGGCTCTTTTGGATACCTGGATGCCTTCGCAGGCGCGCATTTTGAGCCTTACAACGGCCTGGCTATAAGTGCAACAGTTGAAGGTGTTTCCTCAGATGGAGATTATCCTGTCACCATCGAAAACGGAAATCTTTCAGGAAAAGCGAAGCGGAATAACGGGTCGATAAAATCTCTCCAGGCTGAATTAAATATGAACAGAAAATTCAGGGATAGTTCCCTATTGCAATTAAAAGCGTGGGGGTACGATTCGAAAAGGGGACTCCCTGGTGCCATTATTTTTTTTAACGACAGGTCCGTACAACAGTTATGGAATACCGATTATTTTCTTCAGGGAAAATATAAAAAGGAATTTAATCAGGCTACATCTTTACAATTACTTGGAAAATTTAATCATAATTATACCCGGTATGCCGATCCTGATTTTCTTAATAATTCTGGCGGACTGGATGACAGGTACCGCCAAAGCGAAAGTTATCTTAGTGCATCGCTGACTCAGAAATTGGACAGGTATATATCGGTAGATC
>JBDTEB010000243.1:0-3823 GCA_039922795.1 Chitinophagaceae bacterium | reverse complement strand
AGTAATGAATCAGAAATAGAGGACGTAAAGAAAAATCTGCTGATCAAATTGTTTTCTGAGTATTCCGTCGATTCCTATATTTTCTGGTACTATACACCGATGTCGTTAAATTTTACGCAAGGATTTTCTCCGGCACTCGTTGTTTTTGATTGTATGGATGAGCTTTCTGCATTCAAGTTCGCTCCGGCTTCGTTGAAACAGAATGAAGAGCAATTACTACAAATTTCTGACCTCGTTTTTACTGGTGGAGAAAGTCTTTACCGGGCCAAAAAAGATCGTCATCATTCTATTTATTCTTTTCCCAGCAGTATAGATAAATCACACTTTGAAGCCGCCAGATCTATCAAACATGATCCAATTGACCAGCAAAACATCCCACATCCAAGATTAGGTTTTTATGGCGTGATAGATGAAAGATTTGATATAGAATTACTTCGCAATGTTTCGGCTCTCAGGCCAGATTGGCATTTTGTTTTAATTGGTCCTGTTGTGAAAATAGATCCTGCTGTTTTACCACAGTCTCAAAATGTATATTTTCTCGGCGGTAAATCCTATCAGGAACTTCCAGGTTATTTAGCCGGCTGGGATATTGCTTTAATTCCCTTTGCGCTCAATGAGTCCACAAAATTTATTAGTCCCACGAAAACCCCGGAGTATCTTTCTGCTGGAAAACCTGTGATATCCTCTTCTATTCAGGATGTAGTAAGTCCGTATGCAGAACTGGGCCTGGTGCACATTGCAGACACATCGGAAGATTTTATCAAGGCGGCAGAATACGAACTTGGACATTCCGACAGAATAAAATGGTTAGAGAAAGTAGACCAATTTTTGGCTGATATATCATGGGATAAAACCTGGCATCAGATGTTGCAACTTATCAATAATAAGCTTGTTGCTAAGAGAGACTCAACTTTATATAATTTAAATTCAAAAGAGACTATTTATGTTTGATTACTTAATTGTAGGCGCGGGATTCGCGGGCTGCGTTTTGGCTGAAAGGCTGGCGTCAAGGGCAGGGAAGAAAGTCTTGCTCGTTGAGAAGAGAAATCATGTCGGCGGAAATGCTTATGATTATTATAATGAAGATGGTATACTGATACATAAATATGGTCCACATATTTTTCATACGAATTCAAAAGATGTTTTTGATTACCTGGGGCAATTTACTGGTTGGAGACCTTACGAGCACCGCGTACTCGCTAGTGTAGATGGCCAACTGGTTCCCGTTCCAATTAATCTTACCACGATAAATACGTTGTATGGTCTTAATCTATCCTCTGACCAGGTTGAAGAATTTTTTGATGCAAGAGCTGAAAAGATTGATAGGGTAAAAACATCAGAAGATGTTGTTGTTGGCAAAGTAGGTAGAGAATTATACGAGAAATTTTTTAAAGGTTATACCCGCAAGCAATGGGATCTTGATCCCTCTGAGCTGGATGCTTCGGTAACCGCGAGAGTGCCCACCCGCACGAATAAAGATGATCGCTATTTTACAGACACCTATCAGGCTATGCCTGTTGATGGTTATAGCAAAATGTTTGAGAGAATGTTGTCTCATCCCAATATTTCGGTGATGTTACAGACGGATTATAAAGACATCGTTGATACCATTCCTTTCCGGCAGATGATCTATACAGGCCCTATTGATAGCTTCTTTGATTACTGCTACGGCAGACTGCCATATCGTTCTCTCGAATTTAAATTTCAGACGATAGAAGCTGAGAGTTATCAGACGACTGGTACGGTTAACTATCCTAACGAACAGGCTTATACTAGGATTACCGATTTTAAATACCTTACTGGTCAGAAACATGCTAAGACGACCATTGTCTATGAGTATCCTAAAGCGGAAGGTGATCCTTACTATCCCATTCCAAGGCCTGAAAATGCTGAACTTTACAAGAAATATCAGCAGCTGGCTCTCCAGATGGATAGTACCCATTTTGTAGGAAGACTAGCTACCTACAAATATTATAATATGGATCAGGTTGTTGCTCAATCACTTACGTTATTTAAGAAGCTTTCAGCCAAAGTGGGCGAAACACATGTGAATGGTAATGTTCAGGCTATGGCTATATTGAAAACAGTCAGTGGTTTAAGGCCGACCAACGGCCACAGCAGTTAATCGGATCACTTTAAATAATGTAAAAAGGCCACCCAGGAAGGTGGCCTTTTTACATATAAATTGATTTTCTAGCGTCCCATATAAACCATGAGTATTTGCACATCACTTGGATTAACACCGCTAATTCTGCTAGCCTGCCCGATCGTTTGAGGTCGAATTTTTTTAAATTTCTGTAATGCTTCTGACGAGATGGCAAAAATTTTATCATAGTTGAAATTATCCGGGATTCCGAGGTTTTCCAGTTGATTCATCCGTTGCATTAACTCAATCTCTTTTTCTATGTAAACGCCATACTTGGTTTGAATTTCTGCCTGCTCCAGTTCCAGCTTATCAAAGCTGTCTAAAGCTGTTTTTAATCCCTGTATATTTTCAATAAGTCCAATAAGATCGATATTTGGGCGCAGTAATAGAGTCAGGGCTTTTTGTTTTTGCATTAGCACAGATGAGCTTTTACTCTGCAGATACTCGATAGACTCTTCTTTATCAATGGTGTATGACGAAAGTACACTTTTGACTTTTTCTATATTAAGTTTTTTTTCAACCATTTTTTCATAACGTTCCGTAGATGCCAGTCCAATGTTGTATCCTAGCGATGTGAGCCTGAGATCCGCATTGTCCTGCCTTAAAAGGGTTCTGAATTCAGCTCTCGAGGTAAACATTCTGTAGGGTTCGTCCGTTCCCTTGCTGATCAGGTCGTCGATGAGTACGCCTATGTATGCGTCACTTCGTTTGAGGATAACAGGTTCTTTCCCATGGGTCTTCTGGTGTGCGTTTATTCCTGCCATCAGGCCCTGACAGGCTGCTTCTTCATAACCTGTAGTACCATTTATTTGGCCTGCGAAAAAAAGGTTTTGTAAGCCTTTGGTTTCCAGGGAGTAATGGAGTTGCGTCGGGGGGAAATAATCATATTCGATGGCATATCCCGGACGGAACATTTTTGCGTTTTTGAAACCAGGTATAAGTCTTAAGGCCTTGCTTTGTACATCTTCGGGCAGGGAGGTAGAAAAGCCATTTAGATAGATTTCGATGGTATTCCAACCTTCCGGCTCAACAAAAAGTTGATGGCGATCCCTGTCTGCAAAACGGTTTATTTTGTCTTCGATACTTGGGCAGTATCTCGGACCTCTCCCTTCTATTCGTCCCTGGAACATAGGACTGCGGTCAAAGCCTTCCTGCAATGCCTCATGAACCAGTTTATTGGTGTACGTGACCCAGCAGCTTCTTTGTTGATCAGGTTTCTGGGTATTAAGGTACGAGAAGCCAGTTATTTCGTCATCGCCTTTCTGTTCTTCCATCATGCTGTAATCCAGGCTTCTACCGTCTATTCTCGGAGGTGTGCCTGTCTTTAGTCGGGCGCTTTCGAAGCCATAAGAGGCCAATTGCTCTGTGATGCCTGTTGCTGCCTTTTCGGCAACTCTTCCCCCACCCATTTTCTTCTCCCCTATATGAATTACCCCATTTAAAAACGTTCCGCTGGTGATTATTACGCTCCTGGCTTTTATATGATGACCAAGACCAGTGATTACCCCTTTTACTGCGTTGTTTTCGACGATAAGAGACTGGACCATATCCTGGTAAAAGTCAAGGTTTGGCGTCTGTTCAAGCATTTCCCGCCAATAGTTTGAAAAAAGCATTCTATCATTCTGTGATCTTGGACTCCGCATGACGTCGGTAGTCGACGCACACGTGTCAACCGCC
>JBDTEB010000242.1:0-3893 GCA_039922795.1 Chitinophagaceae bacterium | reverse complement strand
ATGTCAGCTCATTCCACTTCGTGAGCAACCGCGAAGGAAATAATTCAGAGGTCAGCAATCTGACCAAAGAAGAATATGAAGTAGAAAAGATTCGGTACAAAAGCGTTATTCAAAGTGAGTCATGATCAGTCCGGAAGAAATAAAAGTTCAGGCCTTAAAATGGTGGAAGTCCTGCCTGCAGAGTTACATTCTTGGCGAGGCATTCTTCCCCCGCACCATTGACCGGATCGGCAAGGTGCAATCGGGCGATGTGAGGCAGCGGTTTGAATTATTGCAACAGGAGATCGCGTTGCTTTATCGCCATTCCAAAAACGAGAAGGGCATTGGTTACCTGGTGATAACAGCGGATCACAATTTCCGTCGCACCGGCAGTCATGAATTACCTGGTTCAGTGGTATTTGAAACTGCGGAAGATTATCTTGCCTTCACCGGGACGAAAAAACAGTGGAAGTTATTTGTAGATAATTATGAGCAGGTGATTGCCACGATTCCATTATTAAAAGATTGGGCATTTCAAAATTCTTTGTGGTTAACAGAGCCGGCGGTAAACTGGATTAATGTACTGAAAGTATGCAGGTATTTTATTGACACTCCTCGTCCAAATTTGTATATCCGGCAATTACCTCTGGAGATACATACCAAGTTTATTGAGGAGAACATTGCCTTGTTGCAGTCGCTGTTGAATTATTTAATTCCGGATCATGTGCGAAGTGCGAACCAGAAGCGATTTGCAGAACGGTATTTTCTTAGATACGATGAGCCCCTGGTTCGTATGAGGTTCCTCGACCCTGCGCTGTATGTTTCCGACAAATTATCCGACCTCAGTATTCCGTTATCTGATTTCGGTTCAATGGATTTTGGTGCGGAGAATATCCTGATCGCGGAGAACAAAATGAATTTTCTCACTCTACCTGATGCCTTGTCAACGATAGCGTTATGGAGCGGTGGCGGTTTCAATATCAGCTACCTGCGAAACGCTGCATGTTTGAACAACAAGAAGATATTTTATTGGGGAGATATCGACGAGCATGGCTTCCAAATCCTGCACCAGTTGAGAAGCTATTATCCCCAGGCGCGAAGTATTATGATGGACAGGCAGACCTTCGATTTGTTCAGGGGTTTTGCGGTAGATGGGTCGAGAAACAGGTCTGAGCAATTGGGATTACTGACGGAGGATGAGGCGGAGCTTTACCGGTATTTGAAGTCGCTGGATGGCGGGAACAGGCTGGAGCAGGAGAAGTTGCCTCAGGGGTATGTGGAGGAGTGGGTTGAGCGGGCGTTGCGACCGTAAATCCTTCGTTATTGAATTTTTATCTCCGCGGCAGCCCTGCCCCACTTTAATACGTATTGCGGCAATTCTTTCATCCATCGTCACGAGATAGGCAGGTTAACTCATTTGTTCGAATTTCTTAAAGGATCCATTATAAACTACCCTTACCGGACATCCTTCCAGTTGACGTGGCAGCTGTTTCTCCACATCAGCATTACTGGCGTTTACATGAATGGTAAGGACAAAATCGTCATTTTCTTTTTCTACTCCCACTCCGTTAATACCCGGAGTTTTAAGAAGTTCAAAAGAATATTTTTCCTTGATACGAGTTGCTTGTTGTTCGGAAGCCATGCTAAGTAAATTAACTATCCAAAAATATCGATCGGGGATAAAGTTAATTAATTCAGGCGGTAATATTTGATTCAGTGCAGGCCATTTCACAACCATTACACACCAAAGCATCGGGTAAAAAGTAAAATTGATTTGTGATCCTGACCATGTCAATGGAACGTTCAAACCAGAGAAACGTTTGTTGCCGTAAGCACATCGTTCAGATGATTAGCAATTGTATGGGTGGAAGATCCGGCAAACAGCAGACCGATGGCCTGGTTATCTGCCCTGTTAAGAATTAGCGAGCCTGAGTCGCCACCTGCGCTGAAAGGCTGGCTGTTTAATCCCGTGATGATGATCTGACTTTTGAACGCATATTGACCCGTTGCATAGTCGACATTTACATCTGTGTCGATGCTGGTTACCCGACCAACGCTGTAACCAGTTGTTCGTCCAAATTTGTGGACTGTCATATCTAACTGAGCGGCGGTAACGCCCCCGGGAGCTCCGATAAACAGCGTAGCATTTGACGCCATTTTTTCTCGATCCAACTTTGCCAAAGCCACATCTGTTTTATTCCATCCCCAGGCTTCCAGGGGAATAAACCGATCGAGTGTGGCAATCTGATCTGTTGTTATGCTACCACCGTCCAGCAGGCCAGGCTGAAAAATTGGGGCTCCAGCAGGAAGCCTGTTTTCATCTGCCAGTACATGATTATTGCTGAGCAGATATATACCGTTGGCATCTTTAACCAGTGCGCCAAAGTTACCAGCCATCACAATCTGGTTATCAGGATCTCTGAAACCTATTGAACACCCGGGTTGGGCCGGACGAAATTTTGTTCTGGGATTGGGCATTTGAAGCTCTCCATCAGGGAATTTTCTGAATGTGCCAACTTGCTCCACATCAGTTGGAAGTCCGCTGATAGTAACGGGCAACAAATTATTTTTATTCAATTCGCCCGGTGGATACTTAACCTTCACAAAAAATTTAATGGCTAAAATGCCTGTGTATTTCCCGGAAACTATTTTTTCGCCCACACCGATGCCTACAACATTTTGATTCGAATTAACAGAAGCGGCAGAAGCCATAAATGAATTCGGTGTCTCGGGTTTAAATAACTTTGAAGACCATTCTTCTTTAGCGCTTTGCAAATCACTGCTTCGCCAATCCGAAGCGGTGAAAAAAGAATCAACAGCGTTTTTAAGTGTTGCACTTTTCTTAGTCTTTGCCATAATGATTAATATTAATTTTTTGAAATAAATAAAGCGATCAGTGGGTAGTTAGCCTTTCTTAACGCATACAGGTTACAGATAACATAGCGTAAACAACAACTCGCTAGTTAGTACGGCTCAGTAAGATCACTGCAGTACCAGAAACTTTTTCAGTATGGAATCTTTTTTTTATCTCGATATTGTCGGTGACCACCTTTTTCAGATTAGGAAAATCGGCGAGTTGAATAAAGGAGTATTGCGAGTTGAAATAAAAAAGCCATAATAACCTTATTCAGAAAAGATTCTACTATTTTGCGACGGCGAAACAAAAGTAAGATGAACATGTGCCGAAGAAAAGGGGGAAATCACGGATTTATAAGGCGAATTTTTCCGTATGTAAAGCCTAACAGAGTTAGAAAGCAAATGCAAAAAGGTCTATAATATTAGTCGACCACTATAGTAATTCACACTTTAATTTACAGCAATGAATTTGCCTGCTGTTTGAGATTTTGACGATTTGATCTGAAAGTAATTTTTGCAACTGTTTTCAACAAATGAAAAATCAGGAGAAAAGCAGTTTTACGAAAAATTAAAAACGACGCTACATAGCGGTCCGCTCCTACTGATTATGGAATGTATTGGAGGAAAGATCCGCATGCAAAGCGGGAAAGTGTTGGTGGTAGTTTAAAGAATTTGCCGCAAAAGAAATTCCTTAAAACTAAAACTGACGTTACGCCAAACAAACCCTCCCGTCTGGCAGAAAAAAATAACCGCCTATCGCTGCTATCATCGAAAAAATTTGCTTAAACGCTGCGATTAATTAAAAGACCGCTTAAATTCCAACGACGAAAAATTCGTTTTTGTTTTAAATAATTTACTGAAAGATTGCGGATGCCCGAAGCCCAGCTCGTAGGCAACCTCGCTTACTGATAAGTTGGTTGTGGACAGTTTCTCTTTCTCTTTTTCAATGAGTTTATTATGTATATGCTGTTGCGCATTTTGACCTGTAAGTGAACGCAGAATATCACTTAAATAACTGGGTGATATGTTCAGTCTTTCCGCAAGATATTGCACGGTAG
>JBDTEB010000241.1:0-5673 GCA_039922795.1 Chitinophagaceae bacterium | reverse complement strand
GGTAAAGTTTTGCGTAACAACTCCCGCAATGTCAATGGTGACACTCTTGTCACTGGTGGATTGCATGATGGGTACAAACGGACCTTCTGCGGAAACACGGTACTTGCCTTTGAAGATCTTGGTATTGTTAAAGGTTCCGTCCTGTTTTGCGTAGAAGTAGTAAGGTGTGGGGGTGGCGCTCCAGCTGAGTTCATCGAGCCTGAGCCTGATGCCACCGCTGCCAGTCTCTGTTTGCAGAGATTTACCGGTTGTTGAATCGATAACAGACCCCATAAGCGTTTCGGCCGGTGCTGCGTAGTTGTCGGGTTTTTTTGAGCAGGACTGTCCGGCTACAATAATGGAAACTACAGCGATATTTAAAAATAACTTTTTCATTTGTCGGCTTTGATGGAATTAATAACCTGGATTTTGAATGATGTTTGGGCTCTTGATTATCTCACCCTGAGGGATCTGTTCGTAGTACCAGCGTGGATCGAAGGTGTATCGAACGTTTCTTTCATCGAAGCGGGAATCAAAGAAATACTTCTTCGCGGTAGCAGAATAAAAAGGCATCAGTACCCGATAAAGTGTTCCATTCTGTTCCCTGTCGGCAATTCTCCATCTTCTCATATCCCACCAGGTTTTGTTTTCAAAACCCATCTCTTTTCTTCTTTCCATTCTAACCACATCAGTAGTCAGCGCCGATGCATTAGGCAATAGATTGGCTCCGGCCCGGTCACGAATAGTGTTGATCGTGGTAAAGGCATCCTGGAGGTAGGTGCCCGTTTGTCCGGCGAGGCTCAATTCATAAGCCGCTTCAGCCAGGTTGAGCAACACTTCTGCATAACGGATTTCGATCCAGGTAGTCTGGGCGCGATTTTCGAGCACTTCCGACTTTGGCGTGGATGGATTCAGCCATTTGCGTACGTTAAAACCGGAGATGGCAGAGGTAAAGTCCGATGTAAAAGGTCCGCTTAAACCGGCAGGGTTCATCAGCGTACCATCGGGAAGTTTGTAGGGCGTCTGGTTGGCGTTGGAAGAAGACACGATATTCGCCGTGGGGTAATTCGCTGTGGAACCTGCAGGGAGCAATGCAGAAATACCGCCCGACGCGTCGGCTGTGTATATCCCGCGGCGGATCTCGATATTCTCACCTTTAAATTCATCACCCGGGAAGATCACGGTAGCCCGAAGCCTTGGTTCTGCATTTGCGAACAGATCCATCGTGTTGGTGTACAACAAGTATTTGCCATTGGCATCCATCGTTTGCAGGGTACCGTTAGCATTCTTTGGCAGTCCGTCGAACATTTCTACATAATCAAGCGTGGGGTTTACCTCGGATGAATAACCGTTTGCACCGGCGCTTTGGCGCGGAACATTATAAGAGTCATAACCGTGAACGGACTCGGGATACTTGTACATTTTTACAAATATGTTTTCCGAACTGGCTGCGTCGAAAAACAGGTTGGTATAATTTACGTATTGAGCCTGTTTATCACCCGCTGCCCAGTTCTTTTTATACAGGCTGTATTTCCCGTCAAGTAATTTTGCCGCATCGTAGGCCTGTTTGAAAAACTTTACCGCCTTTTCTGGTGCGATACCTGCCACGCGGTTCTGATTGGCGTCAGTGAGCGTGATCTGGTTGTATTTGGCAATAGAACCAGCGAACACCATCGCCCTTGATTTAAAAGCCGCCGCTGCATATCTATTGGCTCTGCCCATGTCGCTTTTCTCCGCCATGTTTGCATAAGCAAAGTCCATATCTGCGCCGATGCTATCGTAAACTGCTTCTTCCGAAGAGCGTGGGATCCTGAGTTGTTCGATGGTTTGCTGAGGGTAGTTAAGCAGTTTATTTACGATCGGAACTCCACCATATCTCTTTGCAAGGGCAAAATAGGTGACCCCGCGAATAAATCTGGCCTCACCCAGGTAATTCGACACCTCGGCCGGACTGAAATTTTTTGCATAGGTGGGAAGCGTCTGGATCATGTAATTGGCTTCGCGGATCAGGTTGTAAGCTGCTGCCCAATAGCCAAAAGTTTCCGCTGTGGCACCGTTCTGGTCGCGGCTCAGCGCTTCACCGGTTATCGCAGGAAAAGGACTGATGATCCAGAAAAAGTTTAGTCCGCGTGTTGGCGAATAACGGAAATCTTCTATTGGAAGTTCGCTGTACATTCTTGCCATATAGATCTGTAATCCGCTGTTGTTGGTAAACACGGCATCGTCCTGAACGATGTTCAACGGTGGTACGTCCAGCTTGGTACAGGCTCCAAAAGCCAGGGTGATAAAAAGAATGGAGTAAAATATTTTCAGTTTCATGATTGTCGACATTTAGAATTTGACGTTGATACCAACGTTAAAAGTTTTGTTCAGCGGGTAGATGTAACCGTAAGTATCTGAAGGATGTTCCGGATCAACATATTTCACGGCAGTGGCGGTGAAGATGTTGTAACCATTTACATAGACCCTTGCATTTTTGATCCCGATCCTGCCGGAAATATCTGTTGGAATAGAATATCCGATCTCGAGACTTTTCAGGCGGAGATAGGCACCATTCTGAATATTGTACAACGAGTTGATGTCGGAAAGAATACCCGTGTAGGCATAGTGACCCGGGATCCATTTTGTATTTGGGTCGTATGGGTCCGCCTTGGGATCTGCCGGATGCCACCTGTCGAGGAACTGCGTGAGACCACTTCCACCTCCCCAGAGTGGTTCCTGTAATTGTTCGATGTATGATACATTAGTCAATGCGGCGCCCTGGAAGAGTGCATTGAAGTCGATGCCTTTCCATGAACCGCCAAGCGTCAGGCCATAGTTGACAAGCGGAATGCCAGTATTGCGAAGCGGGTGAACGTCAAGATCGGTGATTTGGCCGTCTCCGTTCCAATCCTGGTAAGCATAAGAGCCGGGAAGCGCAGAGCGACCGATGAAACTTGGACTGCCCTTGATGTCGTCGAAGGACTGGAACTGTCCCGCCTTGTCGTAGCCCCACCAGATATTGTTGTTGCGGTCGTTGTTGTTATTTCTCCAGTTTTCGTATGAATTACCTGCTTTTGCTCTTTCGAAATAGCGGGTCATGGATCGGGTGTAGCTGAATATTCCTTTTACAAAATAAGTGAACTGCCCGATGGTGTTCCGGTGATTGAGCTCAAGGTCAAAGCCATGTACCCTGTCACTGTTCAGGTTTTCCTGCGGAAGGGCAGCGCCGAGTGCGCTGGGAAGGGAGAGGTCTCTTAATCCGAGTAAACCCGTTCTGTCTCTCCTGAAGATGTCGGCGGTAATTCCAATCAGGCCACGCCAGGCTTCAAGGTCTATACCAATATTGGTGGTTTTGGCGGTGAACCAGCTGATTGCCGGGTTAGGAATTCCCGTGCTTTGCAGCGAGTTTACAAAAGCGCCGTTGAATACCGAGCCGGCAGGCTGCTGGTTGTAAGAACCGGAGGCAGGGTAGCGATAGCCGGTGATAAACTGGTAGTTGAGAGAGGCATCGTCACCCAGCTCGCCATAGGAGGCTCTTAACTTCAGGTTGGAGATCACTGACAGTGAACTGGAATTCTTGAAGAAACTTTCTTCTGAAATTCTCCAGCCTACCGATGCAGAAGGAAAGAAACCCCACTGGCTTTGTGGTCCGAACTTAGATGATCCATCTCGACGGAAGGCAAACTCGGCAAGATATTTCCCCCTGTAGTTATAATTTACTCTGCCAACAAGGCCAAGGTTTACATATTTATACACCAGGTTTCCGTCAACGCCGATGGACTGGTTTAAGGCATTTCCTGCAAACAACTGGTCAACAGGTAATGACACCTCTTTTTGAGCGGCAAAGTTGTCGCTGTTTCTAACGATCTGTTCCAGCAGGGCAAGGGCGCTGATGTTATGGTCACCGAAACTGTGATCGTAGTTCAGGGACAATTGAGTAAGAAGGGTTGGCCTTACATAATACTCACGCCTGATGATATTGGGTGACTGTTGTGCAATGGCATTATACGTTTGCGTAGCCGCGTTATAGGTGTACTGATTGTACTGCTTCTGAAATTTCTTATTGTCAGAAGCGTAGAAATCATAACTCATGAGGGCGTTTGCCTTCAGTCCTTTAACGTACGGAACATCATAATGAAGTGAAATCGAAGATTGGAACCATTTGTTGTTATATGTTTTATAACCTGAAAGATCCTTGCTCATCATGGCAACGGGGTTGGTACCATCCAGGGGTGGATTGTACAGGTAATCCGGGTTGTCATTTGCGTATGGTGACTGGGTGGGCAACTGTCTCCAGAGGGAGCGGATGATCCACCATGCGTCCTGGTAAGGCTGATTTTTCTGGTCTATCACCGCGTTCAGGTTCAGGTCGAAAGTGAGGCTCTTGGTGACTTTGCTGCTAATGTTGGAGCGAACGGTGTATTTGTTATAGTTCAGGTCACCACTGCGCAGAAAGCCCTGCTGCTGGCCGTAACCCAGACTGAAATAATAGGTGGTATTGGCGTTTCCACCGGTTGCACTAAGGTTATGTTGCGATTGGGGAACTGCTTTCCTTATACTGGCATCGTACCAGCTGGTGCTCTGTTTTGTTCCGTTCAAGAAGGGTGCAAAATCCGCATCAGTAAAAGACGTGCGGCCACCGTTGACGTTGTTCATCGATCTCTCATTAGCGAGGGTCATGTATCCTATGGCATCAACAGAGTTTGGAAGTCCGGATGGAACCTGCAGGCCGTAGTTGCCTGAGTAATTAAGTTCCAGTGTACCGTTCTTTCCTTTTTTCGTTGTGATGAGCACCACACCATTCGCGGCGCGCACACCGTACACTGCGGCGGAACCATCTTTCAGTACGGAGATGCTTTCGATATCGTTAGGATCTATGCGTGCGACGTTGTCGCGGGGAATGCCGTCAATAATAACCAGGGGTGTACCAAGTCCGCGAATGTCGAAAGAATTGCTGAATGATCCCGGCTCACTGCTGTTCTGAACCACGCGTACACCGGCAATTTTACCCGTGAGCATGTTCGTGACACTTTCATTTTTTGTGCTGACGAGCTCTGCGCTTTTGATGGAGGAAACAGCGCCGGTAAGGGTGGCCTTTTTCTGTGCGCCATAACCCACCACCACCACGTCCTGTAATGAGGAACCGACAGTGTTCAACTGCACATTCACCGTGTTTTGGGCAGTGATGATGACTTCTTTCGACTCGGCGCCCACATAGCTGAACACAAGCACGTTGCCAGCGGCGGCGCTGATCTGGAATCGTCCCGATGAGTCTGTGGACGTTCCGGTAGTTTTTCCTTTTACACTCACAGTGACCAATGGAAGAGCATTGTTCTCAATATTGGTTACTCTTCCTTTTATCGTCCTCGTATTCTGGGCCGACAGGGATAGAACAGAAATGAAAAGAATAAATAAAAGGGATACTGACTGGAAAAAAAATCTTTTTTTGGGATTCGAACGGGGCAAGGTCTTACGCCTGGTGCCCGTGGCAAAAGCTTTTCTCATTTGGCAAATAGTTTTTTATAAGTGGAAGTGTAATCTTTATCCCGAAGGATGGTTAACCCGTGACTCGGAGCTTTTCAGGAGAAAAATTAACATATCAAACATAGAAAAATAAAACGTTTAAGCAAAAATTAGTTTTTGACCCTTTTGGATGGGAAGTTTACGGGAGATCGCGAAAAATCAACCATCTCGTTTTGTGATATCGCTGGG
>JBDTEB010000240.1:0-3430 GCA_039922795.1 Chitinophagaceae bacterium | reverse complement strand
AATAACGGGGAGGTAAATGTTAAACCGAGATCTATGCCGCCACAGGTAAATTGATAAATGGTTTGAGTGGCTTTCACCTCCACCGATTTTTGAACTGCAGCCAGCTGTACCATTTCCTCTTTGCTTGCGGGCTCATTGCTCAGGCCGGCATCAAGGAAGGCTCCGCCGGTGGTATTGGCGCAATGAATCGCCAGTACATTTTTACCTCTCACCAGTTTTGCTTTCACCTGGTCGCTAAGCGGAAAAAACTCCGCTTTGTTATTCCAGCCGGTTTTGTTGTAGATCTGTTCACCGTTCAGGTAAACTTCAACATTATCGTCATGATGAAGCTTGAGAAATAATTTATTGATATTGATTTTATTCAGTTCAAAGGTGCGACGCATCCATATGTTTCGACTCGTCCATACCGTACCCGCTTTTTGTTTACTGTTTGAGAAAGGCGGCTGTCCGTTCTTCCAGTCAGTTTCCACAAAATCCTTTAACATCCAGCCTTCCGGCGGCACGCTTTCAGTAAATTTTACGAGATACGGTTTTTCCTCAGCCGTTGCCACTATAGATTCCAGTGCCGGAGTTTCTTTGCCGAGGAACCTATACACTTTCCCGTCTACCTGCAAGAGGCCTAGTATAGAATTGTCAGCGCCTGTCCAATGCCTGGTAGTTGACTCATTAAGATTGTCGCTGAATGACCATATACTAAAGTAGGGATCATGTGTAATAAGTGGGTAAGCCGGTGCCTTTGTAGCCTGTGCATTAACTAAATTACAGGTCCAAATAAAAAGAATCGATAAAAGCCATTTGTTCATGCAGACAGGTTTTGGATAAAAGTAAGAAATACCGCTTCAAAGCGGGAGCAATTTTGCTATAAGCGGAGAGAATGAAAGAAATTGAATCAATAAAGAAAGACCGGGTTTTCGTAACAGGGAATCATTGACATGGAATGCATACCGACCTGGGAGTTGTTTCATCAGCGTAAATGGAAAGTGAATCGAAGTTAGTTACCGGCCGAGAGCAGCAGTGCTTCTGCATGATCTGCAAGCCGGTGATCGGGAATAGGCAGCGTGACAGATTTCCCCGGGGGAATATCAGACAGGCGGATCGTCTTTTTTTCAAGAACAGTATTCTGCTCGTTAAAATAACGAACCTCCACAGAGGCATTGGAAATTTTCACATCATTGTGGTTGTCAATCTTCACCTTCATCCCGTGAACACCCTGCATCCAGTCATTTGAAGGGTCGATAGTTGTTACTGCCAACCCTGCTGCCAGGTCTTTTTTGGGAAGGGGTGCCGGGTTAACAGAAGCATCGCCCCGCCGGGAGGCCTTCCTGTCGTTTGGTGAAGTTGAAGGCTCGGTTTGCTTCTCGCTTTTCTCCGCTGCAGGTACGCCAGGCTCAACATGTTTAGCATGCACGATGCGGTTAAAAAAACCATCGACTTTCTCGCTAAAGGTCTTTTTAGTTTTTTTGGACTCTCCTGCTGCATTGGACGAGCCCGCATTATTTTCTGAAGTTTTTACTATCGGATCGGGAAGGTTTGTGATTACGGGCGCCGTAACCACTTCCTGCTTGTCAGCTTTCTTAACTGCCAAGGCTGGTTTTCTATCTGTAACAACGATTTTCTTTTTCAACCCAACTGTGCCGGAAGAAGTTTTGATAACAGGGTTGATTTTTATGGCGGGTTCCTGGTTTGGAACGGGAAGCAGGGGAGCAAATACAGATTCGGTCTGTTCGGGAACTGTAGCCTGGGAAATCGGGGACACAACCGGAACTGCTGGAGGCACGGTGCTCACGAGTTCTTCAGTATTTCGGGTAGCCGTTGCTGTTAGTTCCTTACCATGCTCACCTTGAATATTATTTTTAACCAGATAAGCCGCAGTACCCATCAGCAGCAATACCACTACGGCTATACCACCCATCAATTCGGATGACATCCCGGATGTTTTTGATTTCTTTTGGTAAACCCATTTAGTGTAGGCCTCTTCTTTTTCATTCAGAGAACTGGAATACCTGGTCACCAGGTTTTCTTTAGATTCCGGTGATCTCACAGACTGAACAGGTATTGCAGTTTCAAATTTATTTTCGCTGGAAATAACCGTTGACGGTGAAAGGGTCGAAGCAGCCTTTTTCTCACCATTTAACGAGCCTGGCAGACTTACATAAATTTTTGGAGATTTCTCTGATGGTACTTCTTTGGGAAGATATGATTTGTGCGTATCTGCAGAACCGGGCTTTTCATTCCCGGCACCGGGTGTCAGGTATTGTTTCAACATATTTACCTCGGAAGCGTATTGCCAGGCGGCACTTTTTCCTTCGATCCATATGAGGTCCATAGGGCGAAGATTCTGGGAGGTCAACTCATCAATGCTGAACGGACCTGACTGCTTGTTATTTCTAAGCAACAAATAAACCTTGACCATGATCATACATTTCTATAAAGGTAGCCTCCGCTTCCCCTGCACATAGAGGCATTCATCTTAAAAAATCCTTAATAATTCTTACGGGGAAGCAATTGATTAAACTTAAAAACCGTGCATTTTGCTTGTGCGTGGCTTAAGTTAATTGCCCTTATTAAAAATAATTTTATAACATTGCAGTCTTCAGCCTGGAGTTTCTCGTCCAATATCCTGGTATTCCGTGATAACTGCAAAAAGTGAGTAAATCCAAAATTTGCCGTTATCCTGATGACCAAAATATCCTGTTTCATCTTCATTTATTGTGCTCCCAGTGGATATTAAGGCTGTCGTTCAGAATAGTTGGATTGCCTTTGGATTGTATTTAAAAAAACCAACACTTTTTGATGAGTAACCTTTCCCGGACGATATGAAAAATATTGACAGTCTTTTTCGTTTTGCTTTTATTGTTTTATTCCTGGCCTCTTTAACTTCCTGTGACGAGCCGGTACAGGCTGATATTTACAAACAGCTTGAAGACAAAGCCAAGATCACCACTTTTCCACTTACCATCGTTCTTACCACAAATTTGTCGGGTGACAACTTTCCTGAAGATTTGAAAGGTTTTGCTGCGGTATCGTCAGGAGCGTGTAAGACACTGCCTGTTGCAGGCATACTAAGACTTGGCCCTGACCAGTACTACACATACAACGGTGTTTCAAACCTTAAAATTGGCACCGACGACCAAAATGAAAAATCAATTACGAATTCGGTGGTGGCGCAGGTAAATGACTATTTGACTAAAACAACCCTCAAGAATTTCGATTCCCTGAAAGCACCCATCCGCAATGATTATAGCAGCCAGATACTGGCCACTGAGTACAGCAGAACAACTACCGACAGTATATTTTTTTATAGTGCCCTCCCTTACGCCGCCGACCTCACTGTGATGGGTGGTCGAAGTTTTACTGTCTATAAAGATGCAGCGGTTTTGAGAAAGAAGATAGACCAGCTGATTTGCAGTAAACAGGCAACAGTCTCTAT
>JBDTEB010000239.1:0-3481 GCA_039922795.1 Chitinophagaceae bacterium | reverse complement strand
CGGAACCAGGACCAGTTCCAAAGTAATCGTTCAATAATAATTAAAATTGAGACTATAATATTTTATATGTTATAGTCTCAATTTTAAATTACTTTATGTATTTTCAAATTGTTAACCAATCAATCTTACTTTATGCGTTTTAAATTTATCGCAACAGCCTGCATGTTGTTTGCCATTTGTCTTTTACCAACCCTTTTGTGGGCGCAACCCGGTGGTGGCGGGCCCGATCCGGATCCATCCGTTCCTATCGATGGCGGACTAAGCCTTCTCGTTGCAGCAGGTATAGGCTATGCAGCAAAAAAAAGACATGATAAAAAGAAGGCCGCCAAATTGGAAGAAGAAAAAGAGATCGTATAAATACCAGTTAAGTCTGAAATTAAATCAGTTACACAAAAAGCCCCCGGGTCTTTTATGCGTAACTGGTTTTTAGTATTGAACGAATGGCCGCGGATAATTCTTTCGATGATAAGGAATATTGCATTAATCATTCCTAATAAAAATCTAGTCATGTATCTGTCTCATGTTGAAAATTTCAGCGCGTATAAATATCTCTCCAAATATTTTGATGTTGCTTTTCTATTGAAATTCGCTTTGTTGATGACAGGTATTTATTCCTTCAACTTCGGGTACATGTCGCTCATCGACGACAGGGGACTTTTATACAGCGGATTCCTTGACCAGCATCTTAATTATTTCGCCTGGCTTCGTGCAACAATTTTATATACGGCCAACCTGATGGTTCATGGCTTTGGATTGAATTCATATATCTCCGACATCTTCACGTTAAAAGCTCCGAACGGACATGGTGTTTATGTGGGTCTTCCCTGTCTCGGTTATGGCATGATCAGCTTCTGGCTTGCCTTTATTATCGCCCAGGACAAAAGCTGGCAGCAAAGACTGGGCTGGTGTATCGGCGGTGTGCTTATGCTCTGGTTATTGAATTGTTCCAGGGTGGCTCTACTGGTTATCTCCGTTCAATATCGCTGGAACGTCAACAAGTGGATGGACAATCATACAGCTTTTAATACTGCTGTTTATATCCTGACATTTGTTATGATTGCCGGGTATTACCAGATCACGAAAAACACTCCGGACAATAAGAAGACCGCTGCAGGAATCATAAGATCCTGATAGAGGGCCAAGGGTTCTGATTAAAGGAAAATTGATCCACGCGCTTTTTGAAATGCCTCATGCCCTGGTCAATGGAAGATTCAGATCAAATCGACTATCTTCATCGCGTGCGCAAATTCCTCCAGTCAATCCGAATCTCTTGAACAAATCCAAACTAAAAACCGCCGCTAAAAAGATCCTGAAATTTTTAAAACCGAAGATCAACTTCGGTGATCTTGATAGAACCTCGCCCCTCAGCACCGCGTTTGGGTATGACCGTGGTGGACCGGTCGATCGATACTACATCGAAAACTTTCTAAAGTCAAACGCCTCTTTGATAAAAGGTCGCGTCCTAGAGATCGGGGACAACGAATACACTCTGAAGTACGGGGGTGCGCAGGTCACACAAAGCGATATCTTCCATGTGGACGAAACAAACACCGCGGCAGCGTACACCGGCGATATCAGTAATGCGCCACATGTTCCTGACAACCTGTACGACTGCATTATTTGTACACAAACTCTTCAGCTGATCTATGATTACAAGGGAGCGATAGCCACCTGTCACCGCATCCTGAAACCCGGCGGAAGTCTGATCATCACCGTTCCCGGCCTCAGTCATGTGGCGCAGGATATATGGGGTGAATACTGGCTCTGGTCCTTTACGTCCAGGTCGATAAGGCTGATCCTCGGTGAGCAATTCAAAGAGGAGAAGGTGAAACTGCAGACTTTCGGAAACGTATTGGTGGCCACCGCTTTTCTCTACGGAATCGGACTTCCGGAAATCAGCAAAAAGAAAATGGAAGTTTATGACAAACACTACCAGCTGATCATAGCGGGGATCGCTACCAAATAGCAGAGCTTAACATCCTGGCGACAATCGCTCCAAAAAAAATCGCCTAACTTCGACGGCCAGAGTGGTAAAACATGAACAGAAAAGCTTTCGTAAATTTATTGGGCATCGGCTTTTCGATTTTCTATTTCCTTACTTTCTTTTATATCGTTTTTCTTGCTCGCCGGCGACGACATATGACCGGCAGGTACACCAACCTCGTACCCTTCGAGGGAACCATTGCGAACTATCACGAACTCAATCCGGCTAACTCATCCCAGGTCTATAATTTTTACACCAATCTTTACGGTAACATCATTCTCTTTATTCCTTTCTCGATCATCCTGCTCTGGTTATTTCGGGTAAGAAATAAATTGAAGGTTTTGTTTTATGGATTTCTTGTGAGCGTCTCCATCGAGTGTATTCAATTTACTTTGAAGATAGGGATAGCGGATATCGACGATGTGATATTAAATACAACGGGTGCCCTGATCGGAGTAATGCTGTACACGGTTTTTGAGCGATTAAGCGATCATTCTCACAGCTAGAGAAGTTATGCCGTTGGCCGGCCACCTGCCGGTGATACCTGATTGGGAGGTTCTGAAATTTTGTCGGGCTTTTTTCAAAATTAGCCACATTATCCAGCAGTGCCGACTCGTAAGATATGACCTACAGGGGCAAGCCTAGCCCTGCAACATCACAATCTTCCCATCCATGGAAACCACCACTACCCTCCCACCGCCAATCGGTTTCACATTTGAGATCAACGCATTTGAGATCTTATGTTTCCATAAAACTTTTCCATCCCGGCGATCTACGGCAACGATAACACCCGAGTGCGATGGCACATAAACAATGTCACCAAAAGTGGTAATTGCGGTCGGTCCGATCTCATAATTCAAGGTTGTGTTGGAACGCCAGGGGATCTGCATCGAATCAGCGGTGGTGGACACGCCAATCAAATCGCCCTCCATTGTTTTGGCATACACCAGTGAGCTGTCCCGGGATAATCCCATCGACTCACGAACACGATTTAATGGGTCCTGTTTACGCCAGATAACTGCGCCGGTGGCCGCATCGAAAACAGTCATGAAACGATCGGGAGCTACGATGAACACCCGTCCGTGAGCAGCCACGGGGTAACATGCCGCAGGAGAAAACATCCGGTTGGAAGATCCGTTGTTCCATTTCCAGGCAAGCGAGCCAGTGTTTGCATCGAGCGCGTAAAACATCGTTCCCCAGGAGCCGAAATAAATTTTCCCGTTATAAAAAAGAGGGCGAGTAACTACGAATCCCTGCACTTCGGCATAATCCCATTTCAAACTGCCATTCCGGATATCAATGGCCCGGAAATGTCCGTCTGCAGATCCGATAAATACGATACCATTTTTTATTAGCGGATTGGCGACGATCGGGCTGCGGGTTTCAAATTTCCATTTCAGTTTACCGGTTTTTAAAGCCACGCAATAGATATTATTATCGGTAGAACCGGCAACAACATCATCTCCTGATATCGCGGGTGTAGAATATATTTTACCT
>JBDTEB010000238.1:0-9969 GCA_039922795.1 Chitinophagaceae bacterium | reverse complement strand
AGAACCTGTCTCAAAGGGACGCAAAAGTAAAAAGAATTGCGATACACCCAAAAACTGTTTGACCATTAAGGAGATTAACAAGCAAAAACTTTGAGCCACCGCCATATTATATTACCTTCGCAGCCGTTTATAATCATGCCGTAACATGATGACATTCCCTGGTACCGTAAGATCAGGTCCTCATTATCTGCTCCCAGTAAAAGGATGTTCTCCTCCCCGGTCTGTTTCATGCATCGACTTGATTATTTTTTTCATCAACACCTGTTATTAAAAATCAGGCAAAGCAAAGCTTTTATTGGTTCAACCAATCCAGGCCCTAAACAACGTTTATAAAGTATGAAACTGTCACAGTTTAAGTTCGACCTTCCCCTAAACCTTATCGCCCAGAACCCCGCTAAAAAGAGAGAAGACAGCCGACTGATGGTAGTCAACCGTGCCACGGGACAAATGGAAAACAAACATTTCCGCGACATCCTCGACTATTTCGATGATAAAGACGTGTTCGTGGTAAACAACACGAAGGTTTTTCCTGCCCGCATGTATGGCCGTAAAGAGAAGACCGGTGCCAAGATTGAAGTCTTTCTACTTCGCGAACTAAATAAACCCAACAGGCTGTGGGATGTGATCGTTGATCCTGCCAGGAAGATCCGCGTGGGCAACAAACTTTATTTCGGAGACAATGACGAGCTGGTCGCTGAAGTGATCGATAATACCACCAGCCGTGGAAGAACCATTCGTTTTCTGTGGGAAAGTGGTGACGATGAGTTCCGCCAGATGCTCGAAATCCTGGGTGAGACCCCGCTTCCAAAATACATCAAACGCAAGCCGGACGAAGAAGATAAAGAACGTTACCAGACTGTCTATGCCAAACATGAAGGTGCCGTTGCGGCCCCGACTGCCGGATTGCATTTCAGTCGCGAACTGATCAAACGTCTTGAAATCAAGGGTATCCGTTTTGCCGAAGTAACCTTGCACACCGGTCTCGGAACTTTCCGTCCAATCGAAGTGGAAGATCTCAGCAAACACAAAATGGATGCTGAATATTATAAGATTGAAGACAAGGACTGCCGCATTGTAAACAAGGCAAAAGTTGATGGTAAAAGGATCTGCTCTATCGGCACAACCACGATGAGGGCGATCGAATCTTCTTTCACCGCAGAGAAACTGCTGAAGCCATCTGAAGGCTGGACGAATCATTTCATCCACCCGCCATATAAATTCAATATTGCGGACTCACTGGTTACGAATTTCCACCTGCCGAAAACCAGCCTGCTGATCATGACCTGCGCCTTCGCAGGATACGACCTGGCCATGGAAGTGTATAAAAAGGCGATTAAAGACAAGTACCGCTTCTTCAGTTATGGAGATGCGATGCTGATTATGTAATGGCCACCTCATGAAAAAAATACTCGCTTCTCTCCTATTTTTGACCCTAAGTACTTTAATGTATTCGCAAGAAGTTATTGCACTCTATCCGTCTGGCATTCCCAACTCGAAGCCTTCGAAAGATGAAGAAGTAACTACAAAACGCGATGCAAAGCACATCAGCATAAGCAAGATCTCGCGTCCAACGCTCACGATATTTTTAGCTCCTCAATCTACTGCCAATGGAACGGCAGTAGTTATTTGTCCGGGTGGTGGTTATGTAAATAACGCTGCCGGACATGAAGGATATGAAGTTGCCAAAGCGCTAAACGAAATGGGGATCTCTGCCTTTGTGCTGAAATACAGAATTCCCAGGGATTCCATCATGGTGAAGAAAGAGATTGGTCCATTACAGGATGGTCAGCGTGCGATCCAGGTTGTTCGTGAAAGAGCAAAGGATTGGCATGTCAATCCTGCAAGGGTCGGCATTATGGGCTTTTCCGCAGGAGGTCACCTGGCTTCCACTGTGGCAACACACCTGAATCAACCGGAGATAGAAAATAAAAATAACATCAACCTGCGACCCGACTTCCTGATACTCTTGTACCCGGTGATCAGTTTCACCGATAGCCTGGCGCATATGGGTTCCCGTAAGGCGCTGATAGGGCCGGATGCAAAACCCGATATGGTCAACGCATACTCTAATGAACTTCAGGTTACCCCGAAAACACCCCCAACATTTCTAGTACATGCCGGTGATGACAAAACCGTCAAAGTGCAAAACAGTATCGTATTCTACGAGGCACTGTTGAAAAATAAAGTTCCCGCAGAAATGCATATCTATCCCGGCGGAGGACACGGCTTCGGAATGGAGAATTCAACCACACCCGATAAATGGATGGATCATCTGAAAAATTGGTTTGAGATGAATGGATGGCTAAAGAAATAGCTGTAGGTGCAACCCACAGCCTGCAAATTGATCAGTGAAAATTGAGCGTTGCTTATTGAATATCTTCCTCATTTAAATACCTGCCCTTTCAACCATCCTAAAATAGCCTCTAGCGCAACCGGAGAGAAAGTCTGTGTGATCGTTCCATATTCCTCTGGTGACCCCGTGCCAGCTTCCTGGAACAAATGATTGAGTCCGGGTAATTCTTTAACCGTAACATTTTTATTGCCGCCTTTCTCCAGACCCGCTTTTATGGCAGCGAGATTTTCTTTAGGTGGAACCTGAAGATCCTTTGCCCCATTAAGCGCAAGAACGGGACAGTGAACCAGGGCCAGGGTGGGAGCCGGATCGTATTTGATATAATTCACCATCCATGGACTTGTCAATTGTGCGATCTGCGATTGTATAAATGCTTCCTCCGTAACCCCCTCCGGCTTTTTCAAGCCGGAGTTTTCCTTCAATGCTTTTTTATAATATGCAGTCAATGTGTTCACAAGCGAAATATTGTCTTTTGAAGATTTCACTATGCCTACCAGGTCACGCTGAATCTGCAAATCAGGATCGATTTCTCCTTTAGCCATACCGGAAGCTTTCGCGAGGAGCGCGCCCTGGGCAATCAGCAGCTCGTCACCTGGAATGCCCGGTCCTGCGAGCAGCACGATAAAGGTAATCTCCTTGTGCTTCGACGCCACTATCGGGGCAATCATACCACCTTCGCTATGACCTATCAGTCCGATGGATTTCTTATCAATTTCCTTTCTGGATTCCAGGAATGCCAAACCGGCTTCAACATCTCTCACAAAATCTTCGCTGGTGGAGGTACTAAAATTTCCTGTCGAACCAAAAACCCCACGGTCATCATAACGCAACACAGCAATTCCGTTTCTGGTCAAATAGTCCGCTATAACAAGGAAGGGTTTGTGTTGAAAAACTTCCTCATCACGATTTTGCGCTCCACTTCCGGTTATGAGGATCACTGCCGGAAAGCTGCCCTCTTTTTTGGGGAGAGTCAGGGTTCCGGCCAGCGTAACGTTATCTTTTGAATTGATGATACTGACCTCTTCTGAATAGTATGGATACGGTTTAACCGGCGTCTGAGGTCGCTGAATGGCTATCTGGTCTCCGCCATTCTTTGACAAAACAAGCGGGATAACCTGGCCCCCCTGTTTGAAATTTCCAATAATCTCCTGTTTTTCATTGAGGCTCCCTTCGTAACTTATCCCTGCGGAAGATATACTGAAAGTAAACACCGGCGACGCAAAACCTATTTGAGAAACTGGAAGGCCCCGTGCATTTTGATCCGGACTATCCATCGTTGCAGTGTATCCCTCCCCGGCCTTGCTGACATGAATTACGAGCCTTAACTGAATTGACTGAACCTTTAACGTGCCGTTCCAGTCACCGGTAATGTCTTGTGCGTATGATGCTGCTGACAATAGCAACAGCAGTATCATGTTTCTAACTTGCTTCATGGAAGAAGAAAGTTATACAAATCATTAAACCTGCGCAAGTCTATTCCAACCCAAATAACCCGACATTCAATAATTGTAAAGTCTGGATCTTGAAATGAGCAGGTATCAGCAAGGAAACATTATGCCTGCTTCCACCATAACTCACCATTCTCACCGGCACAGGCGCAACGGCATCAAATAATTTGCTGAGCACATCTTTCGTTTGTGCAATCTCGTTACCAACTATCGAAACGATGGTTTGATTATCGTCGACCTCAACCGTGCCGAACGCTTCAAGTTCCTTAATGATAGCTTTGAGATTGGATGAATTGTCTATCGTCAGCGATACCGCCACTTCCGAAGTAGTGATCATGTCGATCGGTGTTCTGAACTTTTCGAAGATCTCGAAGATTTTCCTCATAAAGCCATAGGCGAGAAGCATACGGCTGCTCTTGATTTTAATGGCAATTATCCCGTCTTTAGCCGCAATGGCTTTTACCCCCACGCTGCCTGCTTCCTGGATGATCAGGGTTCCGCCGGCTTCAGGCTCCATGGTATTAAGCAGCTTCACCGGAATATTGTACATCTGGGCTGGCCAGATGGAAGCCGGGTGAAGAATTTTGGCGCCGAAATAAGCCAGCTCGGCGGCTTCGTCGAAACTGAGTTGCTCAATAGCCACCGTTTTGTTCACGATCCTCGGATCGTTGTTGTGCATGCCGTTGATATCCGTCCAGATCTCACAAACCGATGCATTGATGGCTGCCGCGATCAGTGAGGCGCTGTAATCACTTCCACCGCGTTTGAGGTTATCTACCTCTCCCCTGGCATTGCGACAGATATATCCCTGGGTAATAAAAAGCTTTTTTGTTGAATGCTGTTCCAGCAGCTGGCTGAGTTTCACCTTGATGCTGCCGATCAGTGGATCGTCGTAGGCATCGATGGTCATAAAATCGAGCGCGGGCAGCAATACATGATCAATGCCCTGCTCTTCAAGATAAAGGCTGAAGATCTTGGTACTTAGCAACTCACCCTGGGCAAGAATGTCCTTGTTGAGCGCCTCATTAAAGGAAATTTTTAAAATGATGTGCAGGAATTCGAAATGCTCAGCCACGATTGCGCGGGCCTTTGTTAATACAGGCTGGGTGACCAGCAGGGTCTGCAAAAAATTTTCGTAGTGTTCGGTCAGCTTATCTATCTGTTGCCGGGCGGTTTCCCGCTCGCCCTTACTTAGCGAATCACCGATTGATACGAGTGCATTGGTTGTACCACTTAGAGCACTTAATATCACGATTTTCGGTTCGTCGTCTCTGAGTATCAACTGCGCCACCTGTTGCATCCTCTCGGGTTTCCCCACCGAAGTGCCACCAAACTTCATAATTTTCATACATATTACTGATCCCGTTAGGTCTCAAAATCAGGATTGCAAAGATAATGGGTGAGAATATATGAAATCAGTTATATGGATTTTCGCGAAACTTAACCCCACTAAATATTATGAGCGGAAAATTACAAGGGAATATCAAACCTGTCGCTGATCTCCATTAGATCTTTAACAACCGCTTCTATCAGAGGAATTCCGTCGGCTCTTCGAACGGCTTCCGTTTCTCTTTCAGGATCTCCCGGAATAATAACCCTGGGCTTTCCTTCAACTGTTTTTGCCTGCCTGAACCGGGTGATCCACTGATCCATGTGGCTTTTAAAATCCTGAGCGGGCCGAAACGCATCGATCCTCAGCACACCCAGGAAATGCCCTATACCTTTGCCCGGCAGATCAGGGGCCACGGGTAAAAAGTGAACGAATGGTGGCACCCAGGGACCATAGTTCGCGCCTCCCAATATTGCCGAAAATATATCGACTACTGCCCCGAGTGCATACCCCTTATGACTTCCATGTTCTTTGTCCCCACCGAGCGGCAGTAATGCACCTCCCCGTTTCAATTCGTGCGGATCCAGCGAACTGTTTCCTTCTTTATCCTGGATCCATCCTGTGGGCGCTTGCAGGTTTTTCCTCTGGAGGATCTCCAGCTTGCCATTGGCCGCCGTCGTCGTTGCGAGATCGGCGACAAACGCCGGCTGCTCTCCCGCAGGTATTGCCACACAAATAGGATTGGTGCCCAGCAGTCTTTCGATCGAATATGTCGGCGCCACCAGCGGACTCGCATTGGTCATGACGATGCCGATCATGTCATGTTCAAGTGCCCTCATCGCGTGGTGGGCGGCAATACCAAAATGATTGGAATTTCTTACGGCCACCCAGCCGCTGCCTACCTGCGCTGCTTTTTCAATGGCAAGGTCCATTGCTTTTTGAGCAACCACCAGCCCGAGTCCTTCATCACCATCAATCACCGCCGTCGAGGGCGTCTGATGAACAACATTGATGGAAGGACGCGCGTTGATCCTTCCAGATTCCCATAATCGCAAATACCCGCTGAGTCTCGCCACCCCGTGTGAATCGACCCCGCGAAGATCAGCAGACAGCAAGCTGGCTGATGCTACCATCGCATCGCTTTCGCTGCACCCGATTTGAAGAAATACCCTGTTTACAAACCGAAGCAGCGTATCATAACTATAGAGCTGATCCATGTTTTCGCTTCTTAATTAGGCCGCCGTTAAAATGGCAGGTCATCGTCTATTGGTGAATTTTCGTTCGCCTCTGAGGCATTTTGTTTCGGAAAACTTCCATTATTGCCGCTATAGCTGCTTTGCTGACTCATTTCCCCGCCGTTTTCTTTCGAACTTCCACCGAGCAACTGAACACTGGACACACGAATCGTCAAAGAGACCCCGGTGGTACCATCATTCTTTGCATAACTTCTTACTTCCGGAGAACCTTCTGCATACACTAGCTGACCTTTTTTCAGATAAGGAGCGATCGCTGTCCTGTCAGTCCAATAGGCACATTCTACCCAGGTGGTTTTGTCTTTTGGATTGCCTTGCGCGTCTTTAAACTTTTCCGAGTGTGCCACAGAAAAATTAATCACGCTTTTACCACTGACCGTATTGGTGATACAGTCTTTCCCAAGATGCCCGATAACCATTAGCTTAATCATAAAGTCTGTTTTTAGAGATGGCAAAGTAAGGATATTTCCAAACCCAAAAAGGGTGATTTAACCTTATTTGGTGAAAAGCCAAAACCGCAATTTTGCAAAGAAGCGGGAAAGAACAAGTCGTATCTTCGCTTCCCAAATTTTCGACGATGAGCAGAATGGGTAAAGTACTTGTGGCAATGAGCGGTGGCATCGATAGTACGGTGACCGCGTTGATGCTTCATAACCAGGGTTATGAGGTTGTAGGCATCACTATGAAAACCTGGGATTATGCTACCAGCAATACCAGCAAAAAAGAAACCGGCTGCTGCAATCTCGATAGTTTTAACGATGCCCGTATGGCAGCGGTAAATCATGGCTTCCCTCACTATATCATCGATATCCGCGAAGAATTTGGCGATTTCGTCATAGAGAATTTCGTTGATGAGTACCTTGCCGGCAGAACGCCCAATCCCTGCGTAATGTGCAACACACACATCAAATGGCGCGCTTTACTCAAAAGAGCTGATGCCCTGGATTGTGAATTTATCGCGACAGGCCATTACGGACAGGTCCGCAGGCATGATAACGACAGGTATTATATTTCACGGGGTGTGGATGAAACCAAGGATCAGAGTTACGTTTTATGGGGCCTTCAGCAAGACCTTCTTGCCAGAACCCTCCTCCCGCTGGGAGGCTATCGCAAAACGGAGATCCGCCAGATGGCGCATGATTTCGGATACCCCGAACTGGCAAAAAAAGCCGAAAGCTATGAGATCTGTTTTGTGCCCGATAATGATTACAGAGGTTTCCTGAAGAATAGAGTGGAAGGTCTTGAAGCAAGAGTTGACGGCGGTTCCTTTGTTGACAAACATGGAAAATTCCTTGGCAGGCACAAGGGCTACCCGTTTTATACGATCGGGCAGCGGAAGGGCCTCGACATCGCCCTGGGCAGACCGATGTACGTAACAGCCATCCATCCAGAAAATAACCAGGTAACGCTGGGAGACGAATCCGACCTTGATCAGAACGACGTAACCGTCGGCAAGATCAATATGATGAAGTATGATACGATCACGCCAGGCATGGAAGTATTTACCAAGATCAGGTATAAAAGCACACCAAACCTGTCAAACATATACCCCGATGGCAGTACAGTAAATGTGAGATTCTATGAAAATGTGAAGGGGATCGCTCCCGGTCAAAGTGCTGTTTTTTACGAAGGCGAAGATGTTATCGGGGGCGGAATTATCCAGTCGGGCAGGCTAAGTTAACCCACAATATCCAGGGAGTTCTAGCGTTAGCTGAAGATAAAAGAAGTCTTTCCAGAAAGTTTTTAACGGCCAGCTAACCCATCAAACCAGGATGCTTATGAATTATCGGCCCAGCCACATTTTATTGGTCTTTGCATTCATTCTGCTGATCAGTTCCTGCGAAAAAACCGATACTCTCGCGACCGATAAGGTTACGGACTATTTTCCGCTCGTGAAAGGCAAATACTCAACCTATATTCTCGATTCCACCGTATATGTGAGCTTTGGACAGGTGAAAGAAATAAGAAGGCATTACATCAAAGACGTTGTGGACACAATGCTTACCGATAATCTCGGAAGACCTTCATTTCGGATCCGTCGCCAGTTCAGAAATGACACCGACTCCACAAAATGGGAGGAACACGCAACGTATATGGTAACGCCACAGCCTTATTCTATTGAAGTGATCGAAGACAACCTTCGATTCATCAAACTTCAGGCACCCATGACGGCGTTCTTTACCTGGAACGGGAATCGTTTTCTTCCCGACGAAACCTACACGCAGTTCGGTTTTAACAGCACCGCACATTCGCGGCTGGGCAGCTGGGAATATATTTATACCGGCATCGACGCCTCAGTAATCGTTAATGGCAAAGTATTCGACCATACCGTCACCATCGGATCTTCCGTTGAAGACACCACAAATTTCCCTCCCAAAGACCCTAATGGCCCGGCTTTTAAAACAGTCTGGACAGAGAAATATGCCAGAGGTGTGGGCCTCGTTTTTCGGGAGATCAGCCTGGAAGAATTTCAACCAAAGAGTTCCACCTACCCCAATGGATATTATTCAGGGTTCGCACTGAAGCAAACTATTCTCGATCATAATTAAGATATTATCCAGGCAATTATGAAAATCGTTTCCGCTATTATTGCCCTTCTGTTGGTTTGCTCTTTCTGCACCCGGGCACAGGATTCGAGATACCTGGTGGAATTCAGGGACAAAAAAGGCACGGCATTTACTCTTGCAAATCCCTCTGCCTACCTTTCGGCCAAAGCCATTACAAGAAGAACGGTTCAGCAGATACCGATAGATTCAACAGATCTTCCCATTTCATCCGCATATTTCGACAGCATCAGGCTGGTTCCCAATGTAACGATCATCAATAAATCGAATTGGCTCAACCAGGTAGCGATAAAAACTACCAGTCAGGCAGCACTAACAAAAATCAATTCCTTCGCTTTTGTAAAATCGGTGAACACGCTTGGAGCAAAATTCATCCCTGCAGCAGTAAAACCCGTGGAGAAATTCGAAAGAATTGAGAAAAGAGTACAGTCGCCTTCTCTAAAATCGCTGGCTAACATCTACAACTACGGAGCCTCTCTGAACCAGATTCATATTCATAACGGCGAATATCTGCATAATCTCCAGTTCAATGGCAGGGATATGGTGATCGCTGTTCTCGACGCAGGTTTTTCCGGTTACAAAACGAATAAGGCCTTCGACAGCCTTCGGCTTCAGAACAGGATACTGGGAGAATTCGATTTTGTAAAAAACGAAATAAGCGTAAACGAAGACGATGCGCATGGCACGTATTGCCTATCGATATTGACGGCGAACAGGAGCGGTTTACTGGTTGGATCCGCACCAAACGCATCGTTTTACCTGTATCGAACGGAGGACAGTTTCTCCGAATACCCTATAGAGGAGCAGAACTGGGTGGCAGGTGCCGAACGTGCAGATAGTGCCGGTGCCGACATGATCTCTTCTTCCCTTGGGTACAGCGATTTTGACAACCCTGCGCTGAATCACAGTTATCTGCAGCGCAACGGGAATTTTTCTGTTGTTACAAGAGGCGCAGATCTCGCAGCCAGGAAAGGAATGATCGTGATGAACAGTGCAGGAAATTCGGGTGCCGAGGCCGGCG
>JBDTEB010000237.1:0-7481 GCA_039922795.1 Chitinophagaceae bacterium | reverse complement strand
GGAACGGAAAGACTAATAAGTTTAAACTTCATGTGATTGCATCAGTCAATTACATAGCCTGGATTTTTTTAAAAGGTATAAGATCCATTAACGTAATTATAACATGCCTTAACAATATTTTTTAAATTTTTTACCTGAATTTTACATCATCAAATAACGATAAAAATTTTTCTCATAAGCAGTTAGTTTTGGTTACGAGCCTTGTTTCTACAAGGCTCTTTTTTTTGCCCCTGCCCCTCGCTGTTTTTTTCCTATCTTCTCGCCGGATAACCCTGTTTATTAATTACCCATTACCTCATTGCTCCTATGCCGCGGACCTTTCGTATCCTTATTTTATTGCTCCTTTCCTGTTCTTCAGGCGCATATGCCCAGCAGGAAAAAAATATCAGTCAACTCGCCAATCAGTTTCTTAACTCACTGGATTCTTCAGAGAGATTAAAAGCCTTTTATCCTTTCGAGTCGGATGAGCGGTATAATTTTCATTTTGTTCCCAGGGATGATCGCAAGGGTATCTCGGTTAATGAATTATCAGGCCCACAAAAAGAGGTCATTTTTCACCTGCTGAAGATATGTCTTAGTGCAGATGGGTACTCGAAGGCGAACAATATCATGCAACATGAAAAGATCCTTAAAGCGATAGAGAAAAGGAAAGCGGATGATCATTACCGTGATACGGGTAAATATTTTATCACCATTTTTGGCATTCCCGCCGCACAAACAACCTGGGGATGGCGGATAGAAGGGCATCATGTTTCGCTGAATTTTTCAGCCCGCAACAACAGGCTCCGGGCGGTTACGCCGGGCTTCTTCGGATCAAATCCCGGGGTGGTTCCCGATGGTCCGCAGAAAGGGAAAGAAATTCTGAAACAGGAAACCGATGTGGGTTTTGCCCTGGTTCGTTCGCTCTCCGGCAAGTCACTTGAAAATGCCACCATCGATTCGATAGCTCCGGCGGATATTTTTACTTTTGATAAAAGAATAGCCATGATAGACCATCCGGGCGGACTGTCGTACGCGCTGATGACTGACAAACAAAAAGAATTAATGCTTGCCGCAATAAGGGTTTACGTACACCGTTACACCAAACTTTTTGCTGACGAAATGTTTAAGGAAATACAAAAGTCAGGGCTGGATAAAATTCGTTTTTCCTGGGCGGGATCTACGGTTGGTGGTTTAGGACATCCACACTATTACCGAATTCAGGGACCGACTTTCCTGATAGAATATGATAATATTCAAAATAACGCCAACCATGTACATTCGGTTCTTCGTGATCTGAGGTATGATTTTGGAGGTGATGAATTATTGGATCATTACCTCAGGGAACATGTGAAACGCCGCTAAAGGCGATAGAAAAATGACGAAATTTAAATAAACAGCATCAAATGAAAACCATTATTATTCCGACCGACTTTTCTGTTACTTCAAAGAATGCGGTTCAGTTTGCCGCCGAGTTTGCCCAGGCAGACGGGGATGTGAAACTGATCCTGTTTTATGAATATGATAATATTTCTGTTGGAAGTGACAGTTCCCCTGTTTCTGAAGACCCGAATAGCGGCAGGATCATTGCAGAAACGGCGTTGCACAATATGATAGCTGAAATAGTGCTTCCGCAAGGATCGGGAGTGAACATCCAGATCTCCGCTTTTGCAGGCAACTCATTCCTGGACAGCCTGGAACACGAGATTCGAGCGCAAGGTGCCGACCTGGTAATTATGGGTATCACAGAAGATCCCAACGCACTTGATCAGTTCCTGACGGGCAGCAACACACTGAAACTGGTGAACCGACAGGTGTGCCCGGTATTGATCATACCAGCCACCGCAAGTTTTAAAGGATGGCAAAATGTTTTATTTGCAGCCGATTACAAACAGGGAACACTTGCCACTTCGTTTACACGCATCCAGTCTCTGCTGGATCGTTACAAACCCTTTGTGCATATTGTAAATGTGGATGAAATGGATGTACAGGCGCAGGAGGGTTTCACCTCACAAAAAGCCATTCTCGATATTTTTTTCCAGGATTATTCGCATGAATTCTATTACCTGCGTCAGCCCGATTTTACCAAAGGGATAAATGTTTTTGTGGCAGACAAATCAATCGATCTTATTATTGCCATTGCGAAGGATCACAGTTTCCCTTCAAACCTTTTCCAGATCAATCATACAAAACAGCTGGCATACCACAGTAGCATTCCTGTATTGGCGGTGCATGGGTGAAAGCTTTATGCGAAACATTAAAATCATAGAAGTTCCCTCAGAAATTGGCGCTGGTACCAGGGGCTCAAGTATGGGAATCGACGCTATTAAAATAGCGGCTCTGGATTTTATGAGCAATTTTTTTATTCATTTTCCTTCCGAGAATATACCGAACGAAAACAGGTTATTGTTTGAACCGATAGAATCACCCTATGCTAAAAGGATCAGGGGTGTTTACACGATGTACGAGCGAGTATCCAATGCCGTTAGGGACAGCCTGAAAACCAATTTCTTTCCCGTCGTATTGAGTGGCGATCATAGCATAGCCGGCGCCACGATCGCGGGAATACGCATGGCTGATCCCGATTCACGGCTTGGTGTTATCTGGATTGATGCACACGCCGACCTGCATACGCCGTTTACCACCCCATCGGGTAATCTTCATGGGATGCCGGTAGCCATCAGTATCGGTGAAGACAATTTGGATTGTGCCATGCACCAACCGGATGACAACACGCTGAAGATTTGGGAACAACTGAAACATCTTGGAGGAATTTTTCCGAAGGTCCGTCCCGAAGACATGGTATTTATCTCACTTCGTGATTATGAGAAAGAAGAAAAACACGTTATAGAGAAAAACTCTATGAAAGTGATTACTACTTCGGAGCTCAGAAGGAAGGGACCTGAAAGTATTGTCAAACGAATTTTCCGCCAGCTAAACGACTGCACGCATATCTATGTGAGCTTCGATATGGATAGCATGGATTCTTCCATCTCCCGCGGCACCGGCACGCCGGTCGGCAATGGTTTAAAGGAAAGAGAAGCAGAAGACCTCATCAGCAAATTTATGCAGAACCGCAAGATCTGCTGCTTCGAGATCACCGAAGTAAACCCGACGCTGGACCGCGAAAACCTGATGGCTGAGATCGCTTTCGACATTCTGCAAAGGAGTGTGAATATTTTGATGATGAATTAAGAGAAAGCGCGCCCTATTCCCTTAAGGATGGCCTTCAAACATTTTCCGCAAATTATTCTCAAACTTCCCTGGTGTAAACCCAAGCAAGTTTTTGGCACGTTCGATGCTGAAGCCCGTTTTGAGTGGGCGTTTGGCCGGTTGCGAGAAAGTGGAAGCGTTCACTTTCGTGATCAGCGATTGATCCAGTTGGCCTTTCTCGGCCATGGCCATAACCATATCATATGGCGTCAGGAATTCCTCCCCGGAAATATGAAAGATCCCCGTCGCGTCTTTTTCAATTATCAGCCCTATTCCCATGACAAGGTCATCAACATAAGTAGGCGTTCTAACCTGGTCGCTGACTACCTTTACAGGATTTCCCTCATCAAGATTTTTTTTGGCCCAGGTGAGAATATTGCTTCTCGTGCCTGATATGGAGTTTCCATAAACAAGACAGGTTCTCACTATCGCCCATGGGATCTCTGAGGTTTCCACCGTACTTTCCGCCTGGATCTTTGTAAACCCATACCAGTTGACCGGATTTAGCTGGTCATCTTCCCTGTAATTCCCTTTCTCTCCATCAAAGACAAAATCGGTGGAAAGAAAAATAAACTTCCGGGAAAACTCTTCGGCTGCCAGCAACAGTTGGGCGGTACCCTGAACATTGGTGAGAAAACAGGCGTCCTGGTTCTGTTCACAGTCATCGATTTGGGTTATTGCTCCAGAATGGATTACCAGTTCTGGCCTCTCCCTGCTAAAAACTGCCTGCACCTGGGCATCGTTGGTAAAGTCCATTTCGATGTATTCCGTTCCGCGTGCAAGATCAAGTCGGGAACTACCCTTTCCGGTCGCGATCACCTGGTGCGATCGGGATAAGCTGTAAACAAGGTGTTGACCTATCAATCCGTTAGCTCCTGTTACAAGTATTTTCATTTTATTTTTTACGAATGTGAAATTGACCTTATCCGTATCACCAAAAAAAATCGATCAATTGTTAGTCAAAATCACTCTTTCTTTCGAGTTTTTAAAGGATTACGTATTATGGCGACTACATAACACTTTCAGAAATGTATTTTACGTCTGTCAAATGTAGGAGTAAATAAGGCGCTGTCGGGAGGCATTGATCTAATAGAGGAACGATTCAATTCTAATCCTTACTTTTGACCGCGTAAAATTTTCGATTGGATTTATCAACGAATTGTAGCCAGTTACCGTAGATTTTTTCATTAAAACTTACATCATTTGAATAGTGACAAGAAGGTTACAAAGATCGGCGTGCTCACTTCAGGCGGAGATTCGCCGGGAATGAACGCCGCCATCAGGGCTGTCGTAAGAACCGGAATATACTACAACCTGGAAGTTTACGGCGTTACAAGGGGATATAGCGGCATGATCGACGATGACATTGCCAGACTTGAATCAAGGTCCGTGGCCAATGTAATACAACGCGGCGGCACCTTTTTAAAAACGGCCCGTTGCAAGGAATTCTACGGTCCGGAAGGAAGAAGAAAGGCTCACGATAACCTGAGAAGACGTGGTATCGATGGCCTGGTAATAATCGGGGGGGATGGGTCTTTTAAAGGCGCACTCAAGTTTAGCCAGGAATATGATATTCCATGTATCGGCATACCGGGAACGATTGACAAGGACATAGCCGGCAGTGACTTTACCATCGGCTTCGATACGGCGGTAAATACCGCCGTGGAAGCGATAGATAAGATCCGCGATACGGCGGACGCGCACGACAGATTATTTATAATCGAGGTAATGGGTCGGGATGCAGGGTATATTGCCCTCCACAGCGGCATCGCCACAGGAGCAGAACACATCATTATTCCGGAAAGAAAAACCGATCTCGAGGACGTGATCGAGTCTCTGGCAGAAAAGGAACGTCGCAGGAAACTGGTAAATATGATCGTTGTGGCGGAAGGGGGTGAAGCCGGCGGAGCTGAAGAAGTGAGCAGGATCATTAAACACCGTTTGCCCTCTGTCGACACCAGGGTTTGTATACTTGGACATATCCAGAGAGGTGGCTCACCCAGCTGTATCGACAGGCTGATCGCCAGCCGAATGGGATATGCCGCCGTGGAATCCCTTATGGAAGGACGTCATAACGTAATGGTAGGCATCATCAACAATAAAATGCATTACACTCCGCTGGAAAAGGCAGTCAAAGCCAAGCAACGCATCAGCGACGAGTGGATGAAAATAGTCAGAATCCTGGCGAGCTAGCAGCGACAGGATAGAAGTAATATGGCGTTCAAATTTCCAAATCAACCAGCAATCATTCAAATTCAGCACAGGTTATGACCAGAAATCTTTCGAAATATCTTCATCAGTCGATGGATAAACAGGCAGGAGTAGAACATACTTTTCACCGTACCAAGATCGTGGCCACTGTTGGTCCGGCCTGTGATACACATGAAAAACTGCTCGCCCTTGTTAAGGCAGGAGTCAATGTATTCAGGCTAAATTTCTCTCATGGGTCTCATGAAGACAAAAAGCAGATTATTGAGCACATCCGTAATATCAACAGTACAGAACCGTATAATATTGCCATCCTGGGTGATCTTCAGGGTCCGAAACTGAGGGTTGGCGAGATTGAAAATAACGCGCTTCCCGTTGTTCCGGGCGACATCCTCACTTTTACCAATGAGAAATTGGTGGGAACCATGGATCGCATTTATGTGAGCTACCCGAACTTGCACACAGATGTGAAGATCGGTAACAAGATTATGATCGATGACGGCAAGCTGGAAGTAAAAGTGATCAGCATCGAGAGGAACAACGACGTAAGAGTGGAAGTGACGATGGGTGGTGTGATCTCTTCCAAGAAAGGAGTTAACCTTCCCGATACAAAAATATCCTTACCGGCACTTACAGATAAAGATCTCGTTGACCTCGAATTTATCATCGAGCAGGAACTGGACTGGGTGGCCCTTTCGTTTGTAAGAAGTGTAAAAGATCTCGTGATCCTGCGAAGCAAACTTTCTGAAAAGAAAAGTAAAGCAAAGATTATTGCCAAGATCGAAAAACCCGAAGCTCTAACCAATATCCGTGACATCATACTCGAATCGGATGCCATCATGATCGCCAGGGGTGACCTCGGTGTGGAACTGCCGATAGAGCAGGTTCCATTGATCCAGAAACAGTTGATCAGAAAATGTCTTCACCGTGCCAAACCGGTTATCGTGGCTACCCAGATGATGGAAAGCATGATGGACAGAAGCAAACCCAACAGGAGTGAGATCACCGACGTTGCGAATGCCGTGCTCGAAGGTGCTGATGCCGTAATGCTAAGTGGTGAAACCGCTACGGGCATGCATCCTGCTCTCGTGGTGGAAACGATGCGTAAGATCATCATGGAAGTGGAAAAAACAGATTACAATTATAACAGGGAAGAAGAACTGGCTCCACAGGCTCATTCACCTTCTTTCCTCAGCGACGCGATTTGCTAAAATGCCTGCAAACTTGCCCGTGATGTAAATGCTGAAGTATTGATCGGGATGACCCAGAGTGGATACACGGCGTTTGTGCTTAGCAGTTATCGTCCGAGATCACCGCTATACATTTTCAGCAAGGAAACATCTGTACTCAACCAATTGAGTTTGAGCTGGGGAGTACGTGCGTTCTTTTATTCAGAAGAAAAAAGTATGGATGATATCATCACCGACCAGATCGAGATCCTCCGTTCACGTGGTTTTGTAAAAAAGGGAGATATCGTCATCAATACCGGAAGTATTCCGATTGAATTCCATCTTCCGACAAATATGCTGAAGATCACGAAAGTGGACTAGGAGATAACATTTAAAAAAAAAACGGGACAGATAAATATTTGTCCCGTTTTTTTTTGGCCGAATCAATTCCGTGCAATGGTCAGCCTCTGACATTAACTGCTGATACTCATTCTGCATTTTCGTTTTCCTGGGAACGCCTGACACCCGCCGCCTTCAATGGTCAGCCTCTGACATTAACTGCTGATACTCATTCTGCATTTTCGTTTTCCTGGGAATGCCTGACACCCGCCGCCTTCAATACCTGGGAGATCCTTTGAACTTCCTCCGCATCAACCTCGACTGATGACAACTGTTCCTGCATATCCGGGTTGATGAATTGCATCCCCGAATTGACCATCGTTCTTGCGGTTGTATGAAACTCGGTTGCTTCGGATTGTTCCAGCAACCACAAAATATTTGATGATCGAACGCCCGAACCCGGCATAATGATAATTCGATCGTTTGCCGTCTGCACAAGGTTTATAAGGGTAGTCAAACCCTCATCAACACCGGGTTTCTGTCCGGATGTGAGTATGCGCTGACAACCCGCAT
>JBDTEB010000236.1:0-3374 GCA_039922795.1 Chitinophagaceae bacterium | reverse complement strand
TGGTGCTTCATGAAGATGGATGGATCTACGGAATTTTTTGTACTGAACACAGGGACCCCGAAGTGCCCGATAGTAACCAGTCTGCGGCCATCGCTGAATGCGGATTGGCCAGAACAAAGGACCTGGTGAAATGGGAAAGGCTGCCAAACTTGAAAACGCCTTCTCCCCAACAGAGAAATGTGGTGCTTCATCCGGAATTTATTAATAATCAGTATGCTTTTTACACGCGTCCGCAGGATAATTTTATTGATGCAGGAGCCGGTGGTGGCATAGGCTTTGGAGTTTGCGACGATATTATGAACGCCGTGATCAGCGAAGAAATCGTTATTGATAAAAAGAAATACCATACCGTTTACGAAGCTAAAAATGGATTGGGACCTGCGCCCCTGAAAACGGAAAAAGGATGGCTCCATCTTGCCCACGGTGTGAGGAATACGGCCAATGGTTTGAGGTATGTGTTGTATATGTTTATGACCGATCTGAAGGACATCACAAAAGTGATTAATAAACCTGGCGGATATCTTATGGCGCCCGAAGGGAACGAAAGAGTGGGCGATGTTTCGAATGTGCTTTTCGCAAATGGATGGATACAGGAGGGAGACGGAAAAGTATTAATCTATTATGCATCATCTGACCTGAGAACGCATGTAGCCATCACCTCGATTGAAAAGTTACTGGATTATGTGATCAACACTCCAGAAGATAGATTTACTTCAGAGGCTTCTGTTCAATCAATCATACATATTATTGAGAGGAATTCGCAACATCATCCTGAAAACGTTGTGGCTAAAAATACCGAATTTAATTAAAGGGTTTACCCATTGGATCTCAGGGCAATCCAAAGATTTGGATTCAGTTTCGTGTGCTTGAGTGTACGGCTTATTTCATCGACTCAGTTAAAAATGACATTCGGGCTTAAGGAATCATTTTCCAGAACAGGTTTGATTTAGGCAAGCCTTATGGCAACCGCGCTGATCGAAGAATACTACATGGTGTCCCACCCTGTCATCAGCTTGCCGTTGCTACAAAACACAGTCTGGAAGAGCCGCTCGAAAACCTGGCTTTCATCTCATGTTCTTCATTCAAGCCTCAGACACATGATCCCCAGTCGGGTGTAGCGACGCATAAAGTAATATGCCAACAGCGACAGGGAACATATTTTCAACGATTTATTTGAAAAATAGTATCATAAATGTAAAGAAAAAGAGAGATGTGCTGCATGCATAGAAAGTAAATTTGGCAAAACGGTGTTGGGCATTCTTCGTTATCTCGGCACTATTTTCACCCTAAATTTTAATCCATGATCATTGCGAACTTGCTTTTACTTTTTAGTCGGAGAAAAGCTTTTTTGTTGTTTACACTAATTGCTTTTCATTCATTCGCTTTTACGCAAAATGCACACAAGATCACCGGAACGATCACTGACCGGCAAAATCAACCCCTTTCTGCAGTAACCATTAAAGTGAAAGGAGAAAATGGAAGTGCCGTAACGGATGTGGACGGCAGATATAGTATTACCTCACTTACCAGTAAAGCCATTTTGGAAATATCTTATGTGGGCTTTAAAAGTATTGAAGAGGCAGTCAATGGAAGAAACGTAATCAACCTTTCATTAGATGCAAATGCAGCAAAACTTTCAGAGGTTATTGTGGTGGGTTATGGATCTCAGTCGAGGGCAACGGTAACCACATCGATATCAAAGCTCGATAACAAGGTATTAGAAAATATTCCCTATACCAACATTACAAATGCCATGGAGGGTACGTTGCCGGGGGTTAGGGTACAAAGTACTACCGGGCAGCCGGGAGCGGCGGCAAGGGTAATCATACGGGGTGGAACATCAATAAATAATCCCAACACAGGTGGACCCCTGTATGTAGTAGATGGTATTCAACGAAATGATGTCAATGACCTCAGTTCGGAAGATATAGAAAGTCTGCAGGTTCTTAAGGATGCCGCATCCACTTCCATCTATGGTTCAAGAGCCTCCAATGGAGTAGTTATTATTACCACCAAATCCGGAAAAGCGGGAAGAACAGTAGTAAACTATTCATACGATTTAACCGTGGGTAAAGTAGGAAAGGCCTACGATATTGTAAATGCAAGAGACCATATATATTACAGCAGGCTGGCCATTCAATCTTCACTCACTAACGGCTATATAACACAAGCGGCCGCCACCGCAAGACTTACCGGCGCAAATAGTGTTGGCACAGGAAATGACCTCACGAAAAACACTGCTTTTACCACGCAATACCTTACCAGCGACAATAAATACAAATTGGACCAGGGCTGGGAAAGCATGCCTGATCCTCTCGATCCTGCCAAGAACATCATATTTAAAGACACCCGCTGGGACGATGTGTTGTTTCAAACAGCGATCTCTCACAATCATCACATCAGTGTTTCCGGTGGTAGTGAAAAAGCGACTTTTAATACCGCGGTTGGCTATATGGAGAGCCAGGGCACAACCATCACAACAAAATACAAGCGGTTAACATTGAATTTAAATGGCTCATTGCAGGTCAGGAATAATATAAGTGTATATGGACGGATTTTATACTCAAACTCCACGAGCAATACCACCGGGTTAGTAGATCAGTTAATATTTCTGAGAACAGCTGGTTTACCACGAACCGCTAAATACACTTTTGAAGACGGCACCTTGGCACCAGGTCAACAACAGGGAAATGGAAATCCTGCGTATCACTTGCCAAATCAAAACAACCAAAGCGGTAATGAAATCACCAATTACACGGTAGGTGGCAAATGGTCAATAATAAAAGGACTTTCTTTCGACCCCATGTTGTCTTTATTCAGAGTCAACGCAGGAGACAGAAGGTTTCAGCCATCTTATCAAAATGGCCCTGGTCCGGGCGCGTTGGTTACCACCCGTGTAGCCAGCAACACCACTTTTAGAACGGATCAATACCAGGCAGATGCTATTCTGACTTATGCAACTGATTTTGGTGAACATCATCTCGAAGCTAAAACTGGTCTCTCCTATTTCGAGCGAACCCTGAATACTTTCACCGCAACTGGGCAGGGGGCATCAACTGATCTTATACCAACACTAAACGCATCATCAACCTATTCCGGTGTGAGTAATACAATCAGTACGTTAAAGCTTCCCGGGTATATTGGCAGGGTGAACTATGATTATATGCAGAAATATCTGCTGACCGTAAATGCTCGTTTTGATGGTTCCTCTAACCTGGGATTAAAAAACCGCTGGGGGTTTTTCCCGGGAGTATCAGCAGGCTGGGTATTAAATAAAGAAAAGTTTTGGAATGTTTTCCCTGAGAATTTTATGACGGTAAAACTCAGGGCGAGTTATGGAGAAAATGGTAACATCGGTGCAAATGGACTTTTAT
>JBDTEB010000235.1:0-5564 GCA_039922795.1 Chitinophagaceae bacterium | reverse complement strand
AGATGTGACCCGGTTGCTGGGCCCTGACAACCAGACTGAAAAAAACGCAGAGAAGAATCAACGATGGCTTCATTTTGAAATGAATTTGGGTAAGCACTAGCTCTACTAAAGTTGCATAAATTAAAGGTAAAAGCAAGAAAAACAAAGGCCTTGAGTGCTAACCCTATATTTTTGAGTGAAAAAAGTCACCGCATTTGAACTTCTCCAGCTTTATTGCAGGACGCATCGCTTTTAACCGGCAAAGGTCCTTCTCCCGCTTTATCATAAGGCTGGCCACCGCAGCGACGGCTATCAGTGTAGCGGCCATGATCATTGCCATGGCTTTCACCAATGGCTTTCAACATGCCATCAGTCAAAAGATATTCAGTTTCTTTGGACATCTCCGGGTGCAGCATTTCGAACCTTCAAAAGTCTCCTTTGCAGAAGAGTCTCCCATCAAAAAAAGTGATACGGTAACCGCTCTCCTCCGGGCCAACCCTGAAGTCACGATCGTCCAGGCTTTTGCAACGAAAAACGCCATCCTGAAAACAGCAGAAACCATCGAGGGAGTACTTTTCAAAGGGGTGGAGAAAACTTACAATTTTAAAAACATCGACCAGTTCCTGGAGGCGGGAAAATGGATCAGCTTTCCCGACAGTGGCTATAGCAGCGAAATCAATATTTCTGCTTCTACGGCCTCACAACTCAAGGTGAAGTTGAACGACCAGCTCCTGATCTTTTTTATACAGGCTGATGGCTCGCCGCCCAGGGCAAGAAAACTGAAAATCGCGGGCATTTTTAAAACCGGGATCGAGGAATATGATAAACTGATCGCCATCGGGGATATCCGCCTGATCCAACGGCTGAATGACTGGACTTCGGATGAGATAGGTGGCTACGAGATCTTCCTGAAAGACTATTCAAAGATGGATTCGGTCAGCAACCAGATCTTTGAAGAGCTGCCCCCTACCTGGAACAGCCGAACGATCCGCGAAATCAATCCCAATATTTTTGACTGGCTCAACCTGCAGGATCAAAGCATTTTTATCGTGCTCATTATTATGACAGTCGTGGCCGTGCTTAACCTGATCACCTGCCTGATCATCCTTGTGCTCGAACGAACCAGGATGATCGGTGTGCTGAAAGCACTGGGAGCAAAGGATTCGAGTGTTCAAAAGATCTTCCTTTACAAGGGTACTTTCATTGCCATAACCGGCATCTTGCTGGGAAATGTTCTGGGACTCGGTTTTTGCTGGCTTCAGGATCGCTTCGGGATGATCAGCCTTCCGGAGGAGATGTATTATATTTCGAAAGCCGAAGTACTGATAGTATGGTGGCAGGTAGCCCTGGTGGACCTGGGCACGCTGGTGGTGTGTTTCCTCATCCTGATCATTCCAACATTTATTATTAGACGGATCCAGCCCGTGAAAGCGATACAGTTCAGGTAGGTTGGCTCAATCACTCCTCATTGCAGATAATATAATGCCAGTGGCAACCGCTGCATTGAGCGATTCTGCTTTGCCGAACCGCGGTATCGTCACCTGGTAATTTGCCGACTGTATCAGTTTCGCATTGACGCCTCTCGATTCATTGCCTATGAGAAGGAACCCCTCCTCTACCCGGGGAACAGAGGTTCCTTCCAGGGTCGCCGCATATACTGGAATGTCGTTGTGAACGGATATAAACTCTTCCAGATCTTCATACAAAATTTTCACCCTGCTGATACTTCCCATGGAGGCCTGCACCACCTTTGGATTGTATGCATCCGCGCAATTGGGTCCTGCAACAATGTGTTCGATACCATACCAGTCAGCGATCCGGATAATCGTTCCCAGATTACCAGGATCCTGGATGCCATCGAGCAGAAGAGAAATCTTCCCGTGATAGTCCTGTTTCATGGGAGCCGTGCCCAGGTGGAACAACCCAAGCACCTGGTTGGGAGTGGTGAGAAAAGATATACTTTTCAGTTCCGATTCCCCTATCGCCAAAAGTTTTGACTGATCAAACGGTAGAGCAGATTTTTTCGCTTCGGCTATCCATGATGCGGTTGCGAAAAGGCTCACGAGTTCAGGATCTGAGTTAGCCAGAAATTCATTAATTATTTTTGGCCCTTCTGCGATAAAGCATCCGGCTTCCTTTCTGAATTTTTTCTCGGATAAACTTTGGATATATTTGACCTGCGATCTGGTAATCATGGGAAATTTTCAGCAATAAAAAACTTTACACTCATCGAACCGATCAGGCGGGACCAGCAATCCTCAACCATGGTAAATTCCCCGAAAGTTAGCATATCTTTTTACTGGTCAGCCTGTTTCCTGCCAACTCTTTTGATCCTGGCACTTTTCTCCTGCACTGTTCCCAAAAAATTTCAGGCAGGTAAACCCTTCGTTTTTAAAACACAGGTAAAAGTGGATGGCAGCCTGCCTTTGTCTGAACGGCAAGGACTTGAAAAGCGCCTGTTGAACCAGATCGACGACAGCCTCAAAGTAAAAACGGTTTCCTTCGCCGGCATCCGTAAAACCATTATTAAACCAGCCGTTTTCGATACAAATTATGCCACCCGGTCCATCCTTTTCATGAATGCCCTTATGAATTCTCTTGGGTATAACCGGGCAAAAATTACCTGGGACAGCAGCCTGAAAGTGGTTGGCAAACAACAGCGAGTAACCGTTGCGTTTACGGTTAGTCCCGGTAAAAACCTGAAAATCGATTCCGTTGGTTATGCGTTGGCAGATACTACCCTTCAACGCCTGGCGAGCAGGGAGCCCAGAAATCCGGTACTTGTGAAAGGCAATCCATATTCCATTCAGGCAGTTGCCGGTGAACTCGAACGGCTTCTGGAGTTATATAAAAACAATGGCTATTACAAGATTTCGAAGGAAGATATCTACGCGGAGGTTGACACGGTTATCGCCGCATTGATCAACCCGAACCTTGATCCCTTCGAACAGTTAACCTTGCTTAATGAGCTCAAAAAGAAACGGGAGAATCCCACCATCAATATTGTTTTTAAACTAAGAACAAAGGAAGGGTCCGCCCACCTGAAACAATATAGGGTTGGAGAAATGAGCATTTATCCCGACCTGGTGGTGTTCGAGGATAGCACAGTGCTGCGGAAAACTGATACGACGATTGTAAACGGCGTCAAAGTAGTCAGCACCAACCAAAACTTCCGGCCGAATTTCCTTGTTCATAATTTAAGTATGTTGCCCGGGAAAATTTACCGGCTAAGGGAATATAACCGAACGATCAATACCTTCACCCAGCTCGGCGCCTGGCAGCAGGTAAGCATCGACGTTATACCCGATGACAGCCTTGGCGTGTTGAATATGAAGGTCAATCTTTACCCTGAAAAAAAGCAGAGCCTGGTTGTTGACCTCGAAGCCACCAGGAATGCCGGCGATGTGATTGCCACCAGTAACCTCTTTGGCATCGGGCTGAACATCGGGCTCCGGAACCGAAATCTTTTCAGGGAATCCGTACAGGCCTCAACAAATATCCGCGGTGGTATCGAACTCGGCACAAAGACAAGACTGGTTCAAACGTTGCTTGGCAGCATCTCTCAGAATGTTTACATTCCGCATTTTGTTCTTCCCTTCAAAATAAAGGCTGAAGAGAACCTCGGTTCCTCCCGTACGATTTTTAACGTAAACATGTCCTACACGGACAGAAGGGATTTTTTTGCACTGGGTTCTATCAACGGTTCCGTTGCTTACGAATGGTCGAAATTCTCGCGAAGTCAAAGAAGACGTACGGTCTGGCTCTACAGTCCATTCAATTTTGAACTGGTTCGCCTCGTGCGCCGACCATATCTCGACAGCCTGATCAGAGCGGTACCGAGGCTGATCAATTCCTTCAACAACGGTTTGATCATCAGTCAGAATCTCGCGTATCGTGTTTTTATGAACAGGGGAAATCATCTTTCCACCCTGACTATTGGATTGGAAGAAAGTGGGGGACTTTTTGGCCTGTTTAAATACCTCGACCAGGAGGCCGGCCTGTTTCGATATGTAAAAGGCAGTGTAGACTACCGCCACCTGATCCGGTCTGCCAAATCAGACTGGGCATTCCGGGCATTTGCCGGTTACGGAGTGCCATACGGACTTACTAAAAACGGAACACGAGAGGATGCACTTCCCTTTTTTAAATCGTTTTTTGCGGGTGGACCAAACAGCATGCGGGCCTGGCCGGTAAGAAAATTAGGGGTAGGATCGTCTAAATACCTGGATACCGTTCAGCGTGGGGCGCTGGATCGATTTGCTGACATCCAGCTGGAAGGCAATATAGAGTACCGCTTTAATCTCGCGACGATCGGAGCATTAAAATTAAAAAGTGCATTTTTTACCGACATTGGAAATATATGGGATCGTCAGCCCGATGGAACCCCGGAGCAGGAGGGATCGAATTTTACATTTAAACATCTGTACCGCGATCTCGCAGTTGCTGCCGGAACGAGCCTGAGGTTTGATTTTGATTATTTCCTGATCAGGTTCGATTGGGCATATCGCATTAAAAATCCGGTTTTTGCGAAAGATAATGCGGGCTGGTTCCAGGATATAAAGTTCAGATCGGGCCAGTTTCAGCTGGGCATCGGTTTGCCTTTCTGATCCCCGGAACTCATTTCAATCTCTTCAATCCTGATTGCATCGTCTACATTGAAATGGCCTATCCGGGTTCTTCTCAGCGAGCTCAAATATCCGCCACAGCCGAGTGCTGCCCCGAGGTCATTAGCCAAACTGCGGATATAGGTTCCCGTTGAACAAACCACTTTGAAGGAAATTTCCGGCAAATTAAAATGCGTAATCTCGAACGAGTAAACAGTCACTTCCCTGGCTTTCGTTTTCACCTCGATCCCCTGGCGGGCAAGTGTATATAATCGTTGACCATCCTGCTTAATCGCAGAATGAATGGGTGGATGCTGCTGAATAACCCCGGTAAATTGCTGCAACGAAGCATTAATGGTCTCTGTATTGAGTTCCCCTATCGGACGAAAATGCTCCGGCTCACTCTCAAGATCAAAAGTAGGCGTAGTGGCGCCGAGATATATACTGCCGGTGTATTCTTTCACCTGGGCCATGTATTCATTTATTTTTTTCGTGAACCTGCCGGTACACACGATAAGTAACCCTGTAGCCAGGGGGTCAAGCGTGCCGGCATGACCTATCTTTTTTACACCAGTAAGTCTGCGCATGCGCCTGATTACGTCAAACGAGGTCCATGTGCGCGGCTTATCGATTAGTACAACCTGTCCTTCCTCGTAAAGTTCCTTTGACAGTAATTGCTTTTGTGCATCAGTCCCCATGCTGCAAATATTATTGATTTTGGATTGACAAATCAAATCAACTGCCTGGCTTTCATCTCGAGGTATTTATTTACGGTGTTTACGGTCATGTTTTGAGGAGCCGTCAGGATAGAGATGATGCCGTATTGCTGTAATTCTTTACTGATCTGTTTTTTCTCAAAGGCAAATTTTTCTGCGATGGTTTTTTGATACACGCCTTCGAGATTTTCAACTTTCTGTTTCGTAAGTTCCGCGAGTTCGGTATTCTCAAAAAACACCACCAGCAGCAAATGATTACGGGCAA
>JBDTEB010000234.1:0-4914 GCA_039922795.1 Chitinophagaceae bacterium | reverse complement strand
CGGTTATACCTGTACGTTAAATCTTTTATTTCGATCATGGTGCAAATGAACAGCGGGGTAGGCGTGCCCTGAAATAATACCGACGAATGGTGTGATAATTCCGATGAGTGTTGTTGTTCCAGGATGGGTGAGCGATGCTCATTTGTATAATAAAATGCGGGAATAAACCTGTAAAGCTGTTTAGGGATCAGTTAGCAATATTTGTCCGTTGACTAAACTTTGGATTGAACGTGTAAAACTGTTTCAGGATGGGTTGGTAATATTCGTCCGTTAACTAGATTTTGGATTGAAGGTGTAAAACTGTTTCAGGATGGGTTGGCCATACTTTTAATAAATGCCATCTCAGCATCTATCTCTTCTTTGCCCCTTCGGGGCTACCCATTTGTAGCCGTCCGTCATCGAGCGTCAATCCCCCCGGACGGGGGGACCCTTAAAAATTGGGTGCGTTTAAAGATTTTATGATTTCAAGGGTTCCCCCATACGGGGGAATTTTCTCAAAACACTGGGGTGTTACAAATGGGTGGCCCCACTGGGGCCGAAGAAGGGTGCCCACCTGGGCCAGGAACGGTGTCCACAACCTGGAACGGTGCCCATACCCTGGAATGGTGCCCACAACCTGGAATGGTGCCCACACCTTAACACTCATCCTCCCATCCGAAGCGGCCTCCCTCGTTGCCAAAAAACACTCTTTCGTCGGAAAAGATTACCCGTCGGAGAAAAACACCGGATATTTATTTGATGAATGCAGTGAGCTTTGTACAAAATCTTCATAAAACAAAAAATGGCCGACCGCTCCTGCATCTTTGCTTCTGGATGTTTTTCTACCTCTCCGCATTATACCTGCAAAGCATTTCATTCAGTCCATTTCGGGGGATATCGGTTTTTCTAACCGCGTTAAAACAAACCGTCACCACGGTTATAATATTTTACCCGCTTGTGTACTGGGTCTGGCCTGTGCTTTGGTTCAGAAAAAAATATTTCTTATTCGGCACCGCAATTATCATTCTGATTGTTGTTTACACTACCATTGATTTCTGGCTCGAAAGAGCCCTTCTTGAATATTGTCAGGACTGTATGGAAAGGATAAAAAATGATAGTTCCGGCTATTTTGAACTGCTTCAACGCGGCGCAGTGAATACGATCATTCTAAGGTTGGTGACTCTTGGCATCGTTTACCAGATGTTTATTTTTCTGGCCCTACCCATCACCGTTAAAATATTCATGGAATATCTCAACCAGCGGCTTACCACTCTCGAGCTTCAAGAAAAGAATACGCGCCTCGAACTAAACTTTCTTAAAGCCCAGGTGAACCCGCATTTCCTTTTTAATACACTTAATAATATTTACGGACTAATTCTGAATGACAAAAAAGAACAATCCGCAGACACAGTGGCGAGGCTTTCATCCTTTTTGCGATACAGCCTGTACGATAATGAAAGCCACATCAGCAAGATCCTGACCGAAATCAATTTGTTAAAAGATTATATCGCTCTTGAAAAAATCAGGCTCAATGAGGTGGTCGTAAATTTTGTACAGTCGATCGATGATGAATCATGTATGATCCCTCCATTGTTATTTATGCCGGCAATTGAAAATGCTTTTAAATTTTGCGACATAACGGATATGGGTGATCCATATATATTCATCAATTTCACACTTGTAAGTTCAATGCTCGAATTCAGAATATCGAATACATATCAGCAAGAAAAAGAGCGCGGAAAAGAGCGCGGAAAAGACGTCGGGGGCATCGGGCTCGATAATCTCAAAAAACGACTAAGCCGTTATTACCCGGGAAACAAACACAGTCTGCAAATATCTGAAGAAGACGGAATCTTTATGTTGTTCATCAAAATAAATCTCGCATGATCACCTGTATGATCGTGGACGATGAGCCACTGGCGCGGGAGGTGATCCGTCATCATCTGACGGGCATCAAAAACTGGAGTATTATCCGGGAATGTACGAGTGCAGGGGAAGCCTTTGAAGCGCTGATCCTTCAGAAAGTGCAGGTATTATTTCTTGATGTTCAGATGCCAAAGATTCTGGGCACCGATTTCCTGCGCTCTCTCAAAGATCCTCCCAGGATTATTTTCACTACAGCTCATGCCGGTTTCGCGGTGGAAGGTTTTGATCTGAACGCCGTAGACTATCTGCTTAAACCGATCATATTAGAAAGATTCCTGGAAGCGATAAAAAAGGCAGAGGCCCACCTTGAACCAGGAACTGCGAGCTCCCCAATGCCCGGTAAACACTTTTTGGAAGAGGATTTTATATTTGTAAAGCAGGACAGCCGGCAGATCAAGGTGCTTTTCTCGGATATCCTTTTCCTTGAGGCAAAAAGAGATTTCACACTCATTCAGCTAAACGATAAAAAAATGCTTGCGGGCTTCCATCTTAAAATACTGGAAGGCATATTGCCCCCATCGAAGTTCATGCGTATTCACAGATCGTATATCGTCAGGCTAGGAGCAATTGAAGCAATGTATGGCAATACCGTTGAAATAAAGGGATTTCAGATTCCCATCAGTTCCTCAAATAAAGACGAGCTAACTAGAGCATTGGGGATTTAACCTGGTGCACTACGAAAACGGGCAGATGTTAAATCGCCTATCTTTACTGCTCTAGCTTTCAAAATATGATCAAAACAGTAAATACGATGACTCGTATGGCCAAATTCTTCCTGGCCGTTATTTTTTCGATTTCTTCTTTTTCCGTTTTTTCCCAGGGTTCTGCCGCCGATGCGGCAAGGTCTGGCAGAAGAATGCTGCTTAGGGATGAAGGTCTTTCTCAACTCAGCCTGATCGATCTCGCCAAACCTACATCCAACTGGATGGTAAAAGTGCCGCCGGGACGTGACATTCAGTTGGTTGGCGGTGGCCGGGTTTTAATCGGAACCGGAAACGGATACGAAGAACACGACATCTCTACAGGCACAAGGGTGGCTGAATTAGCGACATTTCCGGGAACTATCTCCGCGCGCCGTTTACGTAATGGGAACACCATTCTCGCGGGTATGGACTGGCAGGGCAAAAAGGGTATTGTGCTGGCTGAAGTAAATAAAGCTGGCGCAGTGGTGAACCTGTATGTTTATCCTGCTCATACCTACCTCAGGCTCGTACGGGAAACTGCCAACGACAGATTTTTAATTACTGCAGATGAACTGGTTTTTGAAGGAAATAAACTGGGCGAAATCACCTGGCGCGGCACGCTGGCAGGGCTTGACAAACCGCATTCCTGGCAGGCAGTTCGCCTGGGCAATGGACGAACCCTGGTTAGTACGGGGTATAACAAAAATTTCCAGATTTTTTCACCCGAAGGGAAACTGATCGACAGTATTAACGCCCCTGAAGAAATGCACCCTGTCTTTTTTGCCGGTTTCCAGATCCTTGCCAATGGGAATTATATCGTTACGAATTGGCAGGGCCATGGTCCTGGCTTTGGAGCCAGCGGCCACCAGGTACTGGAGTTCAATCCCAATGGAAAACTTGTATGGTCATGGAAACAGGATCCGACAAAGTTTTCTTCTTTGCAGGGAATCATAGTACTTGACGGACTTGATCTGAACAAAATGCATATCGAAGACGCGAGTGGTAAACTCGCGCCGGTGGCCACGCAGAGAAAATAATATTCACTATGCCGGAAGCGGTAGTCTGTTCACAATAGCAACAGACAGGAAATGGACCCCATCTAAAATCTATCAATCATACCATGCCAAGGAAAGACTATGACGCAGTGGTGGTTGGTTCAGGACCAAATGGTCTGGCGGCGGCTATCCTTATGCGGCAGCAGGGTCTCACTGTTTTATTGATCGAAGGGAAAGAGGAAATTGGAGGCGGCCTTCGTACCGCCGAACTCACCCTGCCGGGATTCAAACATGACATCTGCTCGGCCATCCATCCATTGGCAGCCGGCTCACCCTTCTTCAAGACACTTCCTCTACACCTGTACGGACTTGAATTTATTCACCCCACATTGGCGGCGGCGCATCCTTTTGATGGCGGAACGGCGGCTGCGCTGGCCAGATCTCTTCCGGACACTGCTGCAGCACTTGGTGAAGACGAATCGACCTATCTCCGGTTAATTGAACCGATAGTGAGAGACTGGCCACTGATTGCCCCGGATGTGCTGGGCCCGCTTCATTATCCGAAACACCCGTTGGCACTCGCAGGGTTTGGACTTAATGCCCTCACATCAGCCAGCTGGCTACAGAAAAAATTTAAAACGAAAGAAGGCAAGGGCCTGTTTGCCGGGATGGCGGCACATTCCATCCAGCCCCTGACGAACTTAGCCACCTCGGCCATCGCCCTGGTATTGATGTCCATGGCGCATTTAGAAGACTGGCCAATCCCTGTTGGGGGATCGGAAAAAATAGGGCATGCTCTGGCCTCCTATTTTTTGTCGATCGGCGGAAAAATCGAGACGGGCCTTTATATCCGCTCATTGAAACAATTGCCAACATCTAATGCGCTGCTTTTTGATATCTCACCCAAACAATTACTGGAAATCGGGGGAATAAAATTCTCCTCCGTGTACGAGTGGCAATTAAAAAGATACCGGTATGGTATGGGTGTTTTTAAGATGGACTGGGCGCTGGATGAACCAATCCCCTTTGTAGCCGAAGCATGCCGGAAAGCCGGCACCATCCATCTTGGAAATACGTTCGAAGAGATCGCATTATCCGAAGTTGAAGGATCACGGGGACGTATAACCGAAAAGCCATTTGTTCTGCTAGCGCAGCAAAGCCTGTTTGATGCTTCAAGGGCACCAAAGGGGAAACATACTGCCTGGGCCTACTGTCATGTACCCAACGGTTCCACCATTGACCGAACTGATGCTATCGAGAGCCAGGTCGAGCGTTTCGCCCCTGGTTTCCGTGATACGATACTCGCCCGTCACACGATGAACACCCATGAA
>JBDTEB010000233.1:0-3098 GCA_039922795.1 Chitinophagaceae bacterium | reverse complement strand
GGTAAACTTCTTTTACTAAACATATAATCAATAACTTTTGACATTTTCAAAAATACTTAAAATAAACGGGTTAAATCTGTAGAAATCCTTTCAATTAACATCGGATTAAGTTGAAAGCACGCAGAGAAACTGGGGTGCACAAAATCTTTCAAAAACCGATGTTTCGAATTCCGTTAACGAAAAATTGCAAAAAGAGTTGTATCCAACCTGTTAGTTTATTTCGCGGCGAATGAGCATACTGAGGTAAGAAAGACAACTCTGAGGGATAGAAGACCGCGCTAAAAAAAAAGCCTTTCAATGCTATGAAAGGCTTGCGGGTGAATGATGGGGCTCGAACCCACGACCCTCAGAATCACAATCTGATGCTCTAACCAACTGAGCTACAATCACCGTTTGAGCGGCGAATTTATGTCAAATTAGATGTTGATCAAAATTATTTCATTTGTCTGGGGCAGGAAAGTCAGCGCAATGGGCCAAGACAGAACAAATTCCACAATTTTACCGTTTATTTGCACCCGAAATGACCGCTCTCTGGATTATTCTCTCTCTCGTTTTGCCCGCTTTGCTGGGTTGGCTTATTGCCCTTACCCTGTTAAATGCACTTCGCAGTAGCAATTTGCTCGAAACAATGGACTTCTCTACCGTTGGTGTTTTGCTAGAAAAAAAATTGATGTCACCGGAAATTCTGCACGAGAAATTTCTAAACCCGGAAAATTACCAAAAGCTTGTCCCCCAGATCGAAAAACATATCGATTATTTTCTGCGGGTTAAACTTAAAGAAGACATGCCTGTAGTAGGGATGATGATTGGAGACCGAACCATAAATCAGATGAAAGGAATATTCCTTAAAGAACTTGAGCAGCTTTTTCCGGAAGTTATTTCCGCATATCTGAGCAACATGACAACTGATGGCGGCATATCGGGACTATTGGAATCTCACCTGAAGAATAACCCGTTGATTGGCAGATCTTTAGTTACCCCAATGATAAAAAGATATGCATTTCGCGTCCAGATTTTCGGGTCGGGTGCGGGTCTGGCAACGGGAATATTACAAATGGGAATATATTTCCTGGCGAAAGTATAGCAAGTTATTATTCATACCGGCGTCTAAAGGCGGAGATTCCCTGTTGCAACTCCAATCTGTTGTAAATACGGACAGGCCAATAAAAATAAATACAGATTTCATTACAAAGTTCTATTATGAAAAGAAACCTTCTTTTTCTCTTTCTCTGTTTTGCTTCTATGACAATTTACGCGCAGATGCCCCCTGGTGGTTTCGGCGGCAGGCCTGCAGGCGGCGCCAGCATGAATGTCGGCCACTTTTACGGCAAAATCCTGGACAAAAAAACTTCCAAAGGGATAGATGCAGCATCTGTGCAATTGGTTGGGTCAAAATTTGACACAGCCACGAAATCCGCAAAAATAGTCACACTTTCCGGAATGCTTACCAGGTCAAACGGAGACTTTAGCCTCGAAAATCTTCCTGTGATGGGAAGTTTCCGGTTGGTAATCACCGCAATCGGGTACAAAACTTATGATCAGAAAGTAAGTTTTCAGCTGAAAATGCCTACCTCTGGTGCTGGTATGGCCCAGGCAATGGCAGCTGTCGACAAAGATTTGGGTAATATAAGAATGGAAGAAGACGCAGAAGTTCTTCAAAACGTCACCGTCAGCGGAAGCAAGCCAATGGTTTCCATGGGTATCGATCGCAAGGTGTTCAACGTTGAAAAAAACATTTCATCTGTTGGCGGAACCGCGGTAGATGTCATGCGAAATGTTCCTTCACTACAGGTTGATATAGACGGAGGCATCACACTTCGTAATAATGCCCCCCAGATCTTTGTAGATGGAAGGCCAACTACTCTTACCCTTGACCAGATTCCTGCAGATGCCATTTCCAGTGTGGAGATCATCACCAACCCATCGGCGAAATATGACGCCTCCGGGGGAACTGCCGGTATTCTTAACATTGTACTTAAAAAAAATCGTAAAGCCGGTTACAGCGGAAACATCAGGGCAGGTGTTGACAGCAGAGCCAAAATTAATCTTGGTGCCGATGTAAACGCCAGGCAGGGAAAGTTAAACTTCTTCGCGGCGGGTAGCTATAACCAGAGAAAATCAATCTCAACAGGTACTACGAAAAGAACAACGACTATCGACAATCCTTCCACTTTGCTTAATCAATATGATAAAAATATCAGCAATGGTAATTTCGCGTTTGGTCGTGCCGGTATTGACTATTTCATCGATAACCGCAACACGTTCACCATTACAGGAACGGCGGTACGAGGCAGGTTCACTCCAGAATCAAACAGTGATCTTTATGTTGATACCCTTTTATCGGCCAACAAAATTACCTCGTTGAGCGAAAGACTTTCAAACACACAACTCACGTTCAAAAATATCGGTACCGCCTTAAGTTACAAACACAACTTTACCAAAGCAGGGAAAGAAATCACCGCTGACGTGAACATGAACAGCAGCAGGAACGATAACCACAACAACGTCAGCACCAATATATATAATGTGGCCGGCGGAAGCCTTTCCAGGAAATTTGGACAATTACTGGAAGGATCTGGCAAGAACTCATCTTTCACGGCACAGACTGACTACACCAACCCCCTCACCGAAAAGTCAAAGCTTGAAATGGGAGCCAGGGTGTCTATCAGGAATATTGACAGCCGTAACGACATCAGCTACGTTTTTCCTACAGGCACGGTGTACCTGCCTCAACTTTCGTCAAAGTATAAAAATACCGACAAGGTTTACGCGGGTTACGCCACATACTCGAATGCCCACAAGAATTTCGGTTATCTCCTGGGTATGCGCGTTGAAAGTTCAGACTATAGCGGAACAGTAAACACAATCGGGAAAAACCTGAAGGATTCAGTTATCACTTACTCCAACAGTTTTCCACTCAGTTTCTTTCCCAGCGTTTTCCTTAGTCAAAAATTAAAAGGCGACCAGGAATTGCAACTTAACTACTCCCGCAGGATCAACAGGCCGAATTTCTTCCAGTTGTTTCCGTTTACCGATTATTCAGATTCACTGAACCTGAGCAGAGGTAACCCTGCGCTAACACCGGAGTTCACCAGTTC
>JBDTEB010000232.1:0-20223 GCA_039922795.1 Chitinophagaceae bacterium | reverse complement strand
AAATGTCGAGGATCTTTTCGACAAATTCTTCTCTGTCTGAGCAGAGAAAGGTATAATTCTCGAAAAGTTTCATCGCATTCGTTCTGGTGGCAACTACCGGTTTACCCTGGGCGAGGTATTCATCTATCTTCCTAGGATAATTGCCATTGGTAACATCGTTTAGCAACTGCGGATTAATGCAAACATCAAATTGTTGTGTATAGGATGGAAGCAAACTGGCGGGCTTGCTTCCGAGAAAATGTATATTGGTATATGATCTGATGCGGTGATTTTTAAAGACCTCGTCTTCGGAACCGATGAGTACCACACTGCAACCAGGGATTTGTTCCGCGATGTACATGATGATCTCCGCATCGATTCGCCATTCACTGATATGACCAATGTAACCGACCATCGGTCCGGGAATATCAACCATATCTTCGGGAACCGAAAGCGGCGCACTAATCTGTGCATATGCATCGCAACCCTGGCCAATATCAAAACTTGAGGGATTCACTCTCTTCGCATAGTCAGCAAGATAAGCGGAGTTTGCTGCTACCATACTCACTTCCCGAAGCAAGGCTTTTTCAAGCCGGGGCCCATGGCGCTGGAAATATTCCACGCCCAGCATATAGTCCCGCTTGTAAAAGATGTAATCGGCGCAATTAACAAGATTTTTAAGATACCTGCCGCGGATAAAGTCATTGTCATTGATCAGGATCACATCCCTGAATCCCAGCAGGGAGATGGCTTTATTAATTTCCCTTGCCAGACGTTTGTTGTTGACCTTATTGAGAATGTTATGAAACCAGTCGAAGGGAACCCAGTTTATCGACTCAACGATGGTACGGGGATTCTGTATCCAGAGATTTTTGTCGATCTCGGTAAGTTCGGCTATGCCTTCCCGTATGCTGGCCAGTCGCGTTTGTACCTGCGGACTATTTTTATTTTTCCAAAGCGAAGCACGATCAAGCGCGCGATTAACGTACAGTACCCGGTTCTTTTTTGAGAGTTCTATGGCCATGTCCTTGAAATTGCTTCCCATCTCGGTATCCCAGGGCTGGAAACTGAAAAGGACAATGTCGCGGTTTTTTATGTACTTGTGTTCGGTCACGGGTCTATATCTATAATAATTAGATTTTCGATTTTCAGGTCAATGCGAATTTGGAATAATAATTTATTTCTTCTGTGGGCTTCTTCATACTGAATAACCACCAAAATCCTTTTCTTGTTAGAAAATTATATGCGATTACAGGGATCAGCACTCCATTCAAAATACTCAGGGCGAGCAGCAACGGCACATTTTGGATATGAAAAAAATGAGAGACAAATACCCTTGTCGAACCCGTGATGATCACATGCATGAGATAGATATAAAGGGAATGATAACCAAGTACCCTCAAAAACTGAAGTACCTTGTATTTTTCTAATATAAACGAAAGTTGAACGATCAGCGCGCATCCGCTGATTGCGATAAAGAGAAAACTTGCCGGCATATAAAATTCTACAAAATACCCTTTGTTGTAGTGCGCATTTACAACAGTATAATAGGCATGAGCGATAAGAAAAAATATAAAGATCACGGTGAGGATCCTGGGTGAAGTGAAATATTTTCTATTCTTTTCGGAATGCAGTACCGTGGCGAGCGCATCTCCCAGGAAAAAGAATATGAAATAATGCAGCAGATCGGGGATGAAGCTGTAGGCAAGAATTTCATATTTCATGTTTGCATTGCTGCTGTAAAAAAGTCCACCCAGTGCATAAAAGAATAAGGCGGTGAGCATTAGCTGCCATATCTTGAAACGCAGAACCGATTTAAGAAATGCATAAACAATCCCTACCATGAAAAGCGTATTCAGGAACCAGAACTGTTCAATCTTCCGGGGCATTATAATAAGATAGAGATAATCTACCCATTCTCTTTTTGCGTTGGTAAAATTCTTGAAAACCAGCTGGAGGGTAATCTGGATGGCCCCCCAAATAAGCAGGGGGTAGAGAATTACCTTAAAGCGATCGACAATGTAACTGGAATAACTTTTTTTGCTAAGTGTCTTCGACAGGAAACTTCCGGAAATGATAAAGAACAAAGCCATCCTGAATGTGACGAGCACCGAATTGAGCAGAGAAAGAACCGGGTAATTATCGGTAGGGAAATTAGCATTGATAAGTCCTTCAAAACTGTGGCGGTAACAAACCAGGATAATACACATACCCCTCGCATAGTCTATCCATGCGGACCGGTTTCTTTCCAGTACGAACCTGTAATTAAATAAATCTCTCATCAAAGGAGGTTTAAGGCCGGGCGTATAAATTATTCACTGCTTTTGCAAATGTAAGTTGTCTTACCTAACAAAGGATTTTTGTGATGGGTGAATGCAAGCATACCGGGCCCGGGTCCTTTTTTTAGTGAAACAAACGAGTTATGCAGTGGTTTATTGCTTTGTTATAAACAGGTATATCGAAGGAGTGGAGATTGCGATTCAGCAGGCAAGCAAGTACTGAGTAAATGTAATAAGAAAACCGGGAAGTTCATACTCCCGGTTTTCTATAAGAAAGCGCTTATGTGTAAGTTGTTACTTCGAATTCCTGATCAATCTTACCAGTTTTGCCGGAACATCATCCACGTTCACCCTGGCGATGTAAATGCCTTTCGCCGTGGATTTGCCATTGATATCCATTTTCAGGAAGCTTGTTCCTGCAGGCAATGAGCCGAAATTTTTTGACGCCACCAGTTTCCCGTTTAGATCATAAATCTGTACATCTACCCTGCTATCTTTCTGAGGACTGGAATATTCAATAGTAAACTTGTCAACAAAAGGATTTGGATAGGCTCCGCTGATTTTCAACTTGTTACCTGCCGCAGAGAGGCTGGCCTGGTCGTCCATCATGATTGTGCTGCGTAATCCTGAAATACTTGCCGGAACAGCGGTTGACGCTACTTTGGATGACGAAAATGCCGACTCCGGAACCAGTTGTCTTGGTGTGTTCGGACCTGTCCAGTACAATTGAACGTTCTGTCCCCCCCATTTTTGGAAATAGGCCAGCGCGATCGGGTAAACGCCTGACTTGAGTCCCGTGACTTTTCCGCTTACTGCAATCTGGTCACCATGTAACCCATCGTTATTGATTAGCGGGGAAGTTGACGCTGAATAACCGGAATTGAAAAAGAACTTGCTTCCGTCGTCAGAGGCGACCTCAAACGTCCAGTCTCCTGCGACAGGAATAGCGATATTGCCTTCCCAAAGAAGTCCGTAATAGTCGTCCTTGTTCCTCACACTCAAATCAAAATTCGCGGTATTGCCGGTCTTTACAGATTTCAATGTAGTAAAATCAGGGAGCGTATTCCAATCCCCTTCATAATATGTATAGTTCAATCCGTTCCCTACGACTTTTCCGACTTCATCGGGTGCAAATGCGGATGCAGGAATGATCTGACGTGGAATACCAGGGCCCGACCAGTAAACATCCATGGTACTTCCCGCTTCCTTGGTAAAGAAGGTGAAAGCCACAGGGTAGGAGCCCGCAGTTATATATTTGTCTGCCGACACTGAAACAGGACGATCATGAAGCCTGTCATTATTTACCAGTGGCTTGTCGCTTGAAACATAATAGCCATTAAAATACATTTTGCTGCCGTCATCAGAAACTATTTCAAAGGTGTAGTCGCCGGTGGTTGGAATTTTCAATGTGCCTTCCCAAACGAAACTGTAATAACTGTCGGCAAATTTTGGTGAGATGTCGACATTACCCGTGAATCCTGATTTTACAGGACTGAGCTGTGCAAAATCGGGAAGTTCATTCCAGACGCCTTCATAATATTTGTATTTCAGTCCGCTTGTGGCTTCAACGCCCTGCGTTCTTGCCGTAATTCTGTTGCTCATTGTGGAAGCATTGCCTGAGGGGTCGTTGGCAGAAACAGTGAATGAATACCCGGTATTTGCACTTAAATCACTGATTACGATTGACGAAAGTGTTGAGGAGTACTTCTTTACATCGTTTTGATAGATGTCATAGGAAGCGATGCCTGCCTGGTCCGACGACTTATCCCAGTTTAGTTCTATTGATGAGGTAGAAGCGGAAACCACCCTCAGATTTGACGGGGCAGATGGCGGTGTAACATCGTCATCCGCATAACGAATCTTTACAGGGATATGCGACCAGTCTGACCAGCCTGAATTGACAGATCTCATAAATCTCGCACTATACGATCCAACACTCGTCGCGATGTACTCGCTGGAGCTTGCTCCCGGTATGTTAACGGTGTCCTTTTGCCACTGGTAAGCATAAAACCCGGGTGTCAGGCCAAGCCGCGCATCAATTGGTGCACCCCGTGCAAACTGGTCTCTTCCATAATATAAGAGAGGATTTGATTTATAAGCTAGATTCCAGAGGAGTACGATCGGCTGCTCCAACCACTGCGGATACCAGGACTCATGGGCGGTTTGAACCATGTTGTATTTAATAAATCCGCCGCGATCAGTAAAAGTTTTTACAAACGAAGTGACATTCTCTACAGATGGATTGCCATCATAAATTCCTGAACCAAGCCAAACCGGAATTTGAAGAAAGTCGTTCACTTTATCGTTCAGTACCTGGATGAGCGCTGGCGAGCTTCCGATAGCTATTGACGATCTTTTGGGAAACTGTGAACTATACTGCACCGCCGCCAAACCACCCATGGAGACACCCATAGTGATCAGTTTTTCGGGATCGGTATTACAATACTTTCCTATTGAATCAAGCACTCTGTTGATCGTAGGATAATAATACTCCCAGTTGGGTATTTCTGCTTGTGGAAAAAGAAGAAAGGCATTGAAAAGACCGGAATCTATCTTAGCCTGGATCAATTCAGCACCCACAAAGAGCTGATAATCATTATTTGTTTTCAAGTCGATCTCTCCGCCGCCGTGCATAAAAAGTATAACCGGGTACTTTTTTGATTTGTCATTCGGATCATATCCGTTTGGATACCTTAAACGAAAAGCCATATTATTAAAATAATAGCTTTTAAACCTATCTGTATTGAAACTAACCCTGTTTGTCCTGACCCATTTCGTTAGCGTGTTGGCGGGGGTAGGCGGTGGGTTATTTCCATCAAATGGTATAATGGGATCATTCTGGTTGAAAACATTCTGGGTAAAGCCCGTATTCTGGAAGATTGATAGAAATAATACCAGGGCAATTGCGATCCTTCTCATAAATTTTGATCTTGAAAATAAAGGTGTAATAAGTATTTCAATGATGACCATCAAGCATTCCTGTCTGGTCTTTCGGCCAATATGGTCGTCAATAATCCGTGATGTAGGAAGGAAGCAAGGGTGCTAGATTGTTGTCACATGAAACGTGAGCAAAATCAATAACAAGGAAGCGTTTTCAGGAGGATACTAACGAATCAGAACACGAATTTACTTATTATCTCCGAATTATGTTAAATATAAAATCCGGGAGACATATAATGAATCCCGGATCTTTTTCAATTTCAATACTGCGCTATTTGGAGGTTCGTACCAGTTTAATCATCTTGGCCGGCACTCCGTCAATATTTACTTTAGCTAGATATATTCCTTTCTGTAATTGCTGTTCGTTAATGTCCATTTTCAGTAGTGAGGTACCTGAAGGCAGGGCACCGAAATATTTGGCCGATACAAGTCGGCCATTCAGATCATAGATCTGGATATCTACTTTGCTGTTCTTTACAGGACTGTTATATTCTATAGTAAACCTGTCGATAAAAGGATTTGGATATGCACTAACCTTCAGTTTGTTACCGATCTCGGAAAGGTTACTAACCTCATTCAAAACAGTGGCTGAACGCTGTGCTATTGTTGAGATCGCAGTAGTTGTCAACGCTGACTGGGATGAAAATGCTGAATTCGGAACCTGCTGTCTTGGCGTATTTGGGCCAGTCCAGTACATCACCATGTTCTGTCCCCCCCATTTCTCAAAATAAGCAACCGATATCGGGTAAGCACCAGCAGCGATACCGTTCGCTGTTCTGGAAACGGTAGGCACATCGCCATGCAGACCGTCGTTGCTGATAAACGGTGCAGTTGTCGGTGCATAAAGGGAATTCCAATAGAAGAGACTGCCATCATCGGAACCAATTTCGAAGGTCCAGTTTCCGGCATAAGGAATATTGATGTATCCCTCCCATACCACACCGAAGTAATCTTCAATATTTCTGATGCTTAAATCAAAATTAGGTGTAGTTCCCGTTTTAACGGGGGTAAGCGTATTGAAATTTGGAACTGCATTCCAATCACCCTCGTAATACCTGTAGTTTAACCCGCTCACGCTGCCACTGCCACTGGTTTTGGGCGAGATGGTACTGCTTTGTGCAGAAACGTTGCCTGCCTGGTCTGCCGCTCTCACGGTATAAGAGTAGGTGGTATTTGGGGAAAGGCCGGTTACAAGAAAGTTGGCCGCCACCGATGTATATTTCAGATTGCCGTTTTCGTAAATGTCGTAGCGAGCAACGCCAACATTATCTGTTGAATTGTTCCAGCCGAGATTGAGGAAAGTGGTACCTGTAGAAGTCACCTGCAGGCCCGTTGGTACGCTTGGTGCCTGTACATCTGCTGAAGGTGGATTTGGGGTAAAAGCACTTGCCGGAACAACCTGCCGCGGAATGCCGGGACCTGTCCAATAAAGCACCATACTTTCTCCACCCCACTTTTGGAAGTATGCCAATGCCATAGGATATGCGCCAGCAGACATCGATCCGGTAGAGCCGGTGGCAGTGGGAAAGTCTCCATGCGTTCCATCGCTATTAACGAGGGCCGTGGCGCCGAAATTATACAGTGAATTGAAATAGAATTTGCTTCCATCGTCTGAAGCCAGCTCAAAGGTGTACACACCTGTGGTCGGAAGCGTAATGTATCCCTCCCAAACCACACCAAAATAGTCATTGATATTTCGCATGTTTAGGTCGATATTGGATACAGTGCCAGTTTTGATAGGAGTAAGCAAGCTGTAGTTTGGAAGCACATTCCAGTCGCCTTCGTAGTATCGGTAACTCAGCCCGGAAGTTGCGCTTACAGGGTTGGTAGTAACGTTTACCGGTGCGCTGAGCGCGGACGGATTGCCTGTTGCGTCAAAGGCTTTCACGGTGTACGTATAGGATGTGTTGGCAGAAAGGCCGGTTACGTTATAGGAAGCTGTGGTTGAACTGTATTTGGAAGCTCCGTTTTCGAAGATGTCGTAACGGGTAACACCAACCGCATCTGTAGAAGCGGTCCAGGTAAGGTTCACCGAATTGGATGTTTTGCCTGCAACCTGAAGGTTTGAAGGTACCGTCGGCGGCGTATTATCAACAGGTATGCTCACATTGGAAAATGCGGAATTCGGAATTTCCTGGCGGGAGATGCCCGGGCCTGTCCAATACAGTTTAATATTTTGACCACCCCATGATTGAAAATAGGTAAGTGCAATCGGCAAACTTGAACCGGCAGTCAAATTCTGGATGGCCCCCATTGTAGGCACGTCACCGTGTGATCCGTCATTATCTATAAGCGGAACAGTATTTGGAGAGTAATATTTGTTAAGGTACAACCGGCTTCCATCATCCGAAGCAATCTCAAAGGTGTACTTACCCGTGGCAGGAATCTGAATTTTCCCTTCCCACACGAATGCATAGTATTCATCCTTTCCAGCAGTTCTTACACTCACATCAACATTTGGGGTAACGCCTGTTTTAACAGGAGTAAGGGAATTGAAATCCGGTAATGCGTTCCAGTTTCCTTCAAAATATTTGTAGGAAAGTCCGTTTACATTTCCCGGACCTGCCGCAACTGCGTCGGAGGTGAAGATCACAGCGGGAACCAGTGACCAGTCGGACCAGCCGCCACCGGCAACTCTGCGGAATCTTGCCCGGTAACTTCCGAGTTGTGTTGCCGTATATTCATTTGAACCAGCGCCTGGAATATCTACATTGTTTCTCTGCCATTGATATTCTGCAAAACCGGGGGTAAGCCCAAGCTTGCTATTTACTGTGGCACCCGCTGCGTATTGATTTTTACTGTTATAGATTACAGGGTTTGCCTTGTGTGCAGTATTATAATATTTAATTATATCCGGCTTGTCATAGAGAAAGTCCCAAACAAAATGGTATTCCTGAGGAAAATAACTATGTCTCACGCTGCCGCCTTTTGAAGTAAGGATGCTTTTGAAATTTTCAACGGAAGTTGGTTCCGGGTTAGTGTCGGTGCCACCATTCCCAACCCATACAGGCACCTGGATAAGGCCATTATACATCACATCTGTCAAGGTCTCTACAAGAGCCGGAGAACTTCCAATCGCCATGGCAGAATACTTAGGGTTCAGGCCACTATAACGAAGCGATCCGAATCCGCCCATAGACAAACCGGTCGTGACCACGCGATCGGGATCAAGATGGCAGTTTGCCGTGAGATTATCGAGGATAACATTTATGCGGTCAAAATGAAAAAATTCCCAAAGGCTTGCCTGGGCACACTGTGGGAAAAGTAGAAAGCCATTCCACTGACCATTATCTATCATGGTCTGGAATTTCTGCGCTTCAAGAAAAAGCTGGTATTCGTTATCATAGATACCGGCACTTTCGCCTCCGCCATGAAGAAACAGTATCATCGGATATTTCTTCGTGTTGTCATTCGGATTGTATCCGTTTGGGAACCTCACGCGAAAAGCCATCCCGTTATAATAGTATGCCTTAAATTTATCAGTATTCCAGGATGTTCTTACCGTTCTCACCCAGGTAGCGATGAGGTTGTCGGGCGGAGTTACTGGGGGATGAGCCGCATCGTAAGTAACTACGGGATCATTGGGGTTGAAAATATTGGCTTGCCCGAACCCGTCATTGGAGGACAAAAAGATAGCCACTACGGCAAAGAATAAAAATTTCTTCATGATGTGAGAACGTGGTTAGAGAATGACTGATTTTTTATATACTTTAAATTCAATGAAGCAAAAAACTATAGTATATATGGCAGATATTTCTTTTGCAAAAGCGAAAAGAGGCAACCGGATTTTCTGTGAGATAGTGGATAGGTGAGAAGGAATCTCTGGGTAACAGCAGCGAAATTAAGCTTATTCGTCTAAAGCCCCTAGTGCCGGCCTGTTAATGTGAATAACTATTTCTGCGTTGCTGTTTTTTTATTGTAGAGACACTTACGTTATTTTTTTTTAAAAAGATTGAATGGCACCAAACATCATATTCTGGCTTTCATTGCTGATCCTGTTTCACAGTTATCTTGGATACGCCTTGATAGCCTATGCTGGGGCGGGGTTGAGAAAAACAACTTTAATGGTTGATAACGTAAGTATCAATGTTGTTCCTGAAGTGGCACTGGTAATCCCGGCATTTAATGAAATTAATTGTCTTCCTGATAAGATCGAAAATTGCCTGGGCCTTGACTATGATAAAAATAAGTTGATCATTTACTTCGTGACTGATGGATCGAATGATGGATCAGCAGAATTTATTTCGAAATACCCGCAACTGCAACTTTTTCATGCAACGGAAAGAAAAGGAAAAACTGCTGCGATCAATCATGCGATGCGTATTATTACGCAGGAAATCGTTATATTTTCAGATGCAAATACCCTGCTAAATTCTTCTGCGATAAAAGAAATTGTCAAGCACTACCAGGATGAAACGGTGGGTGGTGTGGCCGGTGAGAAAAAAGTCGGGAATGCTCAAAAAGACAAAGCAGTTAATGTGGGGGAGGGTCTTTACTGGAAGTATGAATCTTGGCTGAAAAGAGTTGATTCTAAATTTTACAGCGTGGTGGGAGCGGCCGGTGAATTATTTTCTTTACGCAGAAGTTTGTATCGGCAAATGCCGGAAGACATCATCCTGGATGACTTTTTCATGAGCCTTAGATTATGTATCGATGGCTACGTGATAAGATATGAACCTGAAGCTTTTGCTATGGAAAAGGCATCCGTTTCAATATCCGAAGAAAGAAAAAGAAAGGTTCGAATCTCCGCAGGGGGGTTCCAGGCCATGGGCAGGCTTACCCCTCTTTTAAACTTTTTCAAATATCCTTCCCTCAGCTACCTGTATATTTCGCACCGCGTGTTGAGATGGACCATCTGCCCATTGCTGTTGCCAATTTTGTTAATGAGCAACTGTTTCCTTGTTTCTGATTCAATCGTTTACCAGGTAGCTCTGACAGTCCAGATGCTTTTTTATTTTTTTGCTCTCATCGGTGGAATACTTGCCAGCCGGGCCATCCGTATCAAAGTGCTTTTTCTTCCCTTTTACTTTTTGTTTATGAACTGGAGCCTGGTTTCCGGCATGTTTAACTTCATATTCCTTAAGTCATCGGTTTTATGGGAGAAATCGGAGCGAGGCACATAAAAATTACCACTAAGTGGTAATATGAAACCGATTTTAATGCATGCATCTTTGTAAGATCACGGAGCTATAGTAGACCGGTAGGAAAAATATATCAGGGAGACATTGCATATCTGGATTAGTTTAGTAATTTTAACGCTTGTATTAAACTTCTCTTTTAAGTTCCTGTCAAGAGCTGGTTTGCATTAATCCTGAATATTCTAAGCCAACCAATATATCCTACTATTGCCTGCCAAATAGGCTTTTTTTAAATTTGTTTCTACTATCATCTCGTTTAAAAAGAAGATAATAGTTCGCTTTTAATCCCGATACCTATCATTTGCCTTCATCATCCAATTGCAGCCTCGTGAAAAATTGAGTTTCACCTACTTAATTAGCCCAAAATGAATAAACAGATACTCGTTATAGATGATAGCAAAGCCATAAGATATCTTTTGCAAACAGTACTTGGAAAAAATTATAAGGTTACTACTGCATCTGATGCGGCATCGGCTATGTTCTGGCTGACAAAAAAAAATCTTCCTGGTCTTATCATCGCCGATCCGCAATTACCGGATACAACTGACTGGGAAATGATTCAATACCTTTCTACCAGTGGTTTGTACGGCAACATTCCCATCATTGCTCTTTCTGCACTGGACAAAAAAGAAACTTTGCATTATTGCAAAGAATTTGGCGTAAAACAATTTTTTATAAAGCCGTTTAATCCTATAGAATTGATCAAGATGGTCGACCATTTGACTGCAAACCGGCTCCATTTTCAGGAGACCACCCTGACTATGGTTCAATAAAATTGCCCGATCCGAAAAATTACCTCGCTTTCCCTTACAAGCCTCAGCTCTATGAATTCTGTTGCATCCCCCACTTACAAACATTTTTTTCGACCATATAAACAGTTCATCTACACGCCCTCTGCGGAAAGGCCCATTGTGACAGGCAAGCCCAAAGAGTTTTTTTATCTCGGTACCGATGCTTCAAAAATAGATTTTCTGATCAGCTCCTTTGAAAGCGGGTATGCACCCGACACACTTGACAAGGCTCTAGCTGTTCTCGAAAGACTTCAGTTTCTTGAGACCGGTCCGGAGATTATCATTTACGACTCAACGCTGGGCGAAATTGCGTTGAACAAGCTCTTTTGTTACCTGTCCTCAGCAAAATATTATGTAAATGTTCCTCTCGTTGTAGAAGCTTCGGCACTTGATGAAGTGGACATCATAAAGTTCCGCAAACTTGCCTTTATCGATGAGATCGTATTTATCGAGAAGGAAGAGTCGCAAAAATTCATTCAAAAAACGGAATTCTTAAGGAAGATCAAGGCCAATGCAGGCAAAAACGCAGCTGTTATTGAAATGCCTGTAAACACCGGTTTTCACCTGTCGCCCAGGGCCCTTACGAAAAGGACTTTCGACATTATATTTTCTCTTTTCGCGATTATTTTGCTACTGCCGGTTTTGGCGTTGCTTGCGCTGCTGATCACCCTGGAATCGAAGGGCCCGGTGATCTATGTCTCAAAAAGAGCCGGAAGAGGATACAAGATATTCAGCTTTTTCAAATTCAGGACTATGATCCTCGACGCAGACAAAAATGTGGAAGAGCTTTCTCACCTCAATGAGTATAATGCCGGCTACAAAGGAACGCCGATCTTCTTTAAAGTGACCAACGATCCCCGAATCACCAGGCTGGGGATGTTTTTGAGAAAGACGAGCCTGGACGAACTTCCGCAACTTTTCAATGTATTGATGGGAGATATGTCGCTGGTTGGCAACAGGCCTTTGCCTTTATTTGAGGCGGCATCGCTCACAACAGATGAATGGGCCGCGCGTTTCCTGGCTCCCGCAGGAATGACCGGACTCTGGCAAATCAAAAAGAAAGAGCAGCATAATATGTCGGTCGAAGAACGAATCAGCCTTGATATAGCCTACGCATACAATTACAATTTTTTATATGATCTTTGGATCATGGCCAATACCCCATCGGCATTAATTCAGCGATCCAACTCCTGATCATTACCTTTAGGACGCCGCAAAATCTGTCTTATGGCATATGGCCCGACGCCTCTCGTCTCCATCATCACCTTACATTATAACCAGCTTCAGGCAACGCAGGAGTTCCTGGAATCATCCCGCTTTCTCACTTATCCAAATTATGAGATCATTGTCTGCGATATGCATTCCGATTATAATCCCGAGCGGGAGATCATCAACCGAAACTATCAAAATCTTCGTTTTTACAGATCCTTGGACAATCTGGGGTTCGCAGGGGGAAATAACTGGGGATTAAAAAAAGCACTCGGTGAATTTATCCTGTTCATTAATAATGATACCATTCTCAGTGCAGGGCTTATCGAAAACCTTATCCAGCCAATGCTAAACGACCCTTTGATTGCCGGTGTTAGTCCGAAGATCAGGTATTCAGATGAACCTTCGGTGATTCAGTATGCCGGCTTTACCCGGATGAATATGATAACCGGCCGTGCTTTTACGATAGGGGAGGGTGAGGAAGACAATGGACAGCATGCTGTTTCAGGGCCTACCTGGGCGGTTCATGGTTGCGCCATGTTCGTCAGAAGAACGGCAATTGAAAGAGTGGGGATGTTTGCGGAGAATTTTTTTCTTTATTATGAAGAATGGGACTGGTCTGCCAGAGTTTTGCGGCAGGGGCTCAGGCTCTGGTATGCGGCAGACGCGTTGGTCTATCATAAAGAATCGGCTTCCGTAGGGAAAGTGAACCCCCTGAAAATCTATTATCATACCCGAAACAGGATCCTGTTTATGAGAAGAAACGCTTCCAATACTCAGTTTTTCCTGTTCCTGCTTTTCTTTAGTATAATATCCTTTCCAAAGTCTGCCATTTTTCTACTCATCAAAGGCAGGTTTCGGGAGTTGCAGCTTTTTATAAAAGCCATGTTATGGAACCTTGGAAACAGCAGTATTTCTCCAGTATTTGCAGCCTGACCTACAAATGATATTGATCCTTCACCTAGTTATGCTCCTTATTTTCCTTTATTTTCTGGTGAGCACCGGCTATCTGCTGATTTTTGCGTTTGCCGGCAGGGTGGTCCAGAATCCTTTATTTCAAAATAGCCGCTCCAGGCGCAATGGGTTGGTGCTCATTCCTGCGTTCAGGGAGGACCGCATTATTCTAAATACCGCTTTTGCCGCGTCTTCTCAAACTTTCAATAGTGGAACGTTCCGGGTTATAGTGATCGCCGATCAAATGCAGGCAGAAACTATTCAACGGCTGGAGGCAGCTAATGTAACCGTGATTGAGGTGAAATTCGAAACCAGTAGTAAGGGCAGGTCCTTAAACGCTGTACTTCCGCATATCAATGCCAGAACTGACGACTTTATTTTTGTGCTTGATGCTGATAATATTCCCGGAAGGGCATGTCTTGACAGCATCAACGACGCTCTGGATACGGGATATAAAGTGGTGCAGCTTCACCGTACTGCCAAAAATACAGAAACACCGGTTGCCTTGCTGGATGCCATCAGTGAGGAGATTAACCTCAATATTTTTCGGCGGGGAGCATTCAACCTTGGATTATCGGCGGCACCCATGGGTTCGGGTATGGCATTCGATATAGGTGTTTTCCAGGACATCTTTTCCGATCCTGAAACCATCGCAAGTGCCAGTGAAGATCGCTATGTGGAAAATTACCTGATTCGCCACAATATGAGGCTGGGTTACCTGGATGATGCGCTTGTCTTTGACGAAAAGGTGTCCAATACCGCGGTGTTAAAAAAACAAAGGATCCGCTGGATGGAAGCGCAATTGGGCCAGTTGCGGCGTTTTGCCAATGAATCCGGGACCTTCGGACCGTCGAATCGCCAGTACTATCACAGTTTTTTCCAGACATTGCTGTTGCCACGGGTGTTTTATCTCGCCCTGAGCGGGATAATTTGTCTTTTGTTAATTGCGGAAGGCCTCTGGAATCCGGGCTGGCTTTATCCTGCTTCGTATTTCTGGCTGATTCTCGTGTTGTTATACTGGACGGTTCTTGGAGTATCTATTCCGGGTAAATTTTACACTTTTCGCACCCTCAAAGCAGTATTTTCTTTACCCATTGTAATACTTACGATGCTGATGGCGTTATTCCAACTTAAAAAAACCAGAAAAGAGTTTCTGCATACTTCCAAATCATTTGTCGCCAAAGATCAGGAGCAGAAACCTGAACAACATCTATAACCCCTTAAAACAAAGGCTTTTTTCATTGGCGAATTTTGGTTAAAAAGTAGAATATTACAATATCTGTTATATTTACCTTTAGATCAGCTCAAACCGAATCCTGAAAAGAGCCCCTTAAATCTTCTTGCCTAATCTGCCAGTTGCAATTTTTCAAACATTTGAATCAAGTTGTGCCTGGGGTTCCCGGCTTGGATTTAAACCCTTTAATGTGAAAAAAGCTTTATTACTCTCTATTATATTATACCCTCTCGTTTCTTTTTCACAGCTCTCGGTTAAATCTGTTTCCTCTGCTCACGGACCTATTTCGTTTTACCAGTTCCTTCCACCAGGATACTCGAAAGATTCGATAGAAAAATTCCCGTTGATAATCTATCTCCATGGGGTTGGCGAGCGTGGGAATGGAACAACGGATCTTCCCCTGGTTTTGAATCAATCTTTGCCGAAAATGATCGCTGAAGGGGCGACCATGACCTTTACTGTAAGAGGTAAGAAATATGGATTTCCGGTATTAATGCCACAAATGTCAAAAGTGTACATTAACTGGCAGAATTTTTATGTAGAAGATATGATCAGGTACGCCAAGGCCAATCTGAATATCGATACAAACCGCATATTTCTCACCGGTTGGAGCCTTGGGGGTGGCGGAACCTGGAAATTTCCTACCGCATCCGTCGACAGTGCCAACCTGATCGCCGGCATAGTTCCCGTTGCACCGGCGCCGGATTATACAAATCTTTGCAATATCGCCCGTGGCAGGGTTGCGGTATGGGCGCATCATGCGCGAGATGATTCCTCCATTCCAATAAGATATACAAGGGATGCAGTGACCGGTATCAATGCATGTTCTCCGGAGATTCCGGCAAGGATGTCGTATTACGGCAGGGGAAAACATACCCTGGTATCGATCATTGCATACGACACCCTAAATACGTACCAATACCCGAATATGTTTCAGTGGATGTTGGGAATCAGCAGATTAAATCGCAAATCGACAGATATTCCTCCTGTAGCTTCCGCCGGCAGGGATACCGTGATAGCGCTTCCATCATTGGTTACCGACCTCGATGGGTCGGCATCCTACGACCCGAATGATGTGATCGTTGCCTACCACTGGCAGATGATCAGCGGCCCGGTTTCCCCCAATCTGAAAATCAAACGAAAAGATTATCCAACCACCATGGTAACGGGACTTGAACCGGGAAAGTATGTGTTCAGGCTCACAGTTTCCGATGTATTTAATGTGTCAACATCAGCGGAAGTTTCCGTAACTGTTGCCTTACCTGCAGATGGAAGCAACGCAAATCCTTATGTTTATGCGGGTGAAGATCAAGTAATTACCTGGAAGCGTACCACCCTGATCGGAACTGTACGCGATTTCGATGGAAAAATTCTGACTTACAGGTGGCGACAGCTGTCCGGACCCGCAAAACTCAATATTATTCAGAGGGAAGCGCGTGCAGAGATTTTTGGATTTAAGGACACAGGCAGCTACAGTTTCGAGCTCCTGGCTACAGACAATGCCAATCCTGCGGGCATCTCCAGGGACACGGTAATCGTATTCCGGAAAGCGGCATTTCCCCTATTTGCTGTCTATTGGATCAAGGGTAAGGCGGGTCTGGTCAGCTATTGGCAGACCTTGGTTGTCTGTCTTGTAATTTTCGCCATGGTAGTTGTCTTTCTATTGTATTTAATATATATAAAAAAATATCATTTTAAGGGAAACGCCTTAGCACTATATAAAAATTAATGTTTTCCTGACAAGGGATAGGATCTATTTTTTCTTGATATCATCTTTTTTTATAATATAAATCATTTTTATTAATAGATGAACGATCTGGTGACAACTGTTTGTTAACCTGATGATATCAGTAAGGTGAACAAATAGTCTGATTTAAATCAGAAAATCAATTATGTTTGCGTATCATTAAAGAGAGCAGCTGCATTTTACAAAATGTTGTTTCTCAGGTACGGGTGAAGAGCATTGTGTGTTGATAATGAGTTCTAAACATTTTGCCCCATCGATTGATTTACCCTGAGAAACGGAAAGCAGAATAACGGAAAGACGCCATTTTGAACGCAGTGTGATTCCTGTCCATTATCTCTTTTGCAGCTCACATTTTCTACGATTGTATTGTTAGCGTCCGAACCCGGGTTCAGGATGTTGTCATTACTTAATTTTAAACCCCTTGAGAAATTACCTTCAGAACATGAAATCATTTTTACGTTTGAACGGATGGTTGTTTGCCTTTACAGCCCTTATTATTGCCGTCAGTTTAAGCTCGTGTGTGAACACAAGGAAAGCTGTCTATTTTAATAATATCAAGGATACATCTATTGTATCGTCAAGTGGGGAAATGGAGCCAATTATTCAGAAGAGCGACTTATTGGGAATTGTGGTGTCAAGTGCCAGTAAGGAAGCCAATGAATTGTATAATGCTCCCAATGGGCCGACTCCCACCACAACAACAGGAGGGAGTTCGATTAGCGCGGCTGTAGGATATGTGGTGAATTCTGATGGTTTTATTGACTTTCCGCAACTTGGTCTTATTAAGGCAGCAGGTTATACCAAGAAGCAACTTTCTGCAGCAATTACAAAAATCTTCCTGGATAAGCAATTGCTGGTAAAACCATCGGTGACCATCAGTTTTTTGAATTACAGGGTTACTGTTCTGGGAGAGGTTATGAGGCCCACCGTTATTACTGTGGCAAATGAAAGAATTTCTCTGCTGGAAGCGATAGGATTGGCAGGAGATTTGACGATATATGCGAAACGTGATAATGTGATGGTTATCCGGGAAGAAAACGGAGTTCGAATAATCAAGCGTCTAAATCTGAACACAAAAGAAATTTTTACCTCGCCATATTATTTCCTGAAGACGAACGATATTGTTTATGTTGAACCAAATGCCAGCAAAGTATCGAGCGTAAGCAGGGGAACCCAGTTATATCCTATCGTTATCAGTGCTTTATCATTTCTGATCATTGTGGTTGACAGAGTTATCAGATAAATTAATCCGGATAAAAGTTTAAAAGTTACCGTCCCGCTGAAAGAAATCTCTTTTTCCAATTTACTTATACCATATCCATCCTATCAACAACCGTTGTTTGCTACTTGAAATCAACAAGTTAAGGAAAGGTTAGTCCAGTTCAGGCCATGTCAAATTTGGCATTTCCCACAGGTTTTACCTGTAACTGAGATGGGCGAAGCCTGTTATTTTTCATTTATTTTAAATGCCTTAAAATGGATTTGCAAAGTCAATGGTATGCTGTTTACACCCGTCCAAGATGGGAGAAAAAGGTGGCAGGTTTACTAACGAGAAAGAAAATTGAGAATTATTGCCCATTGAATAAGGTTGTAAGGCAATGGACCGACAGAAAGAAGACAATATTTGAGCCCCTCTTTACATCTTATGTCTTTATTTGCGCTTCAGAGGCAGACTTCACCGATATCAGACAGACAGACGGAATTTTGAATTTTGTTTACTGGCTGGGTAAACCCGCTGTCATCAAGAATGATGAAATCGATACCATTAAAGATTTATTGAACAACTATTGCAATGTCGGTCTGGAAAAGATCAATGTAAACATAAACGACACCGTTAAGGTAATTCATGGTCCTCTGTTGTCAAGAGAAGGAAAAGTGATAGAGGTAATGAATAACACTATAAAAGTGATGTTGCCGTCTTTGGGATATGCGCTGGTTGCTCATGTTCAGCGTGCCCATATCGAAAAGATCACTCCTGCAGCACCCAGATCCGAAAAAAGCAAAACATCCTTTAGTTTAAAATACGCAAATAAATTTCCTTTTGTAATCAAAGACTAGATGAGAATAGCTTATGTCTCTACATATAATTCTCTGGATATAGATCAATGGTCGGGCTTGGGTTACTATATGTGTAAAAGTCTTTCTGATCAGGGGATCAATGTTGTATTGATCAATTGCAGCGTACCGTTTAGTAAATGGATCAAGCTGAAGGCACGCATTATCAAGTCGTTATTCGGCAGAGTTTATCAGGTGGACCGTGATCCGGCGCACCTGAAAAGGATAGCGGCTCTTGCCAAGAGGAAACTGGCTGATGAAGATTACGACCTTGTTTTAAGTCCGGGCTCTCTGCCTATTTCTTTTCTCCAGGTAACCAAGCCGATCATCTTCTGGACAGATGCCACCTACAATTGCCTGGTTGATTTTTATCCCGGTTGGACCAACCTGTCCAAGGACAGTTTGAAAAACGGCAATAGGGCAGAACAGCTGGCAATAAATAAAGCTTCTCTTGTCTATTATACTTCAAAATGGGCAAGAAACAATGCCCTTGAGGTTTACGGAGCCGATCCATTGAAAGTAAAAGAGATTCCTTTTGGCTCTAACCTGGAAGGAAAACTGACCGAATTGGAAATCAGCCAGCTGGTCGTCAACCGTTCTCAAGTTAAGACGGTAAACCTGCTTTTTGTCGGTGTGGACTGGAAAAGGAAGGGTGGAGACCTCGCCATCCGCACAGTTGAATTGCTGCGAAAAAATGGAATAGATGCCAATCTTACCGTTATCGGCTGTAGCTTACCAGTAAAGTATGAAAATGTTCCCTTCATTGAGTCTTTTCCTTTTATTTCCAAGAACACACAGGAAGGCATAGAGAAACTCAATTTTTATTATAAAAGAGCCACATTTTTCCTTCTGCCAACCAGAGCCGAATGTTTCGGGGTGGTTTTTGCGGAAGCCAGTTCTTTCGGGCTGCCTGTGATAACTTCGAATGTTGGTGGCTGCACCTCTGCCGTACTTCATGGGATCAACGGTTTCTGCCTGAACCTTAATAATTTTCCTGAGATGGCCCGCGAAAAGATCATGCTTCTGTTGCAATCTTCTGGAAGTTATGAGGAATTCAGTTTCAATTCTTACCGGCATTTCCGAGATTCATTGAATTGGAAGGTAATCGGCGAGAAGGCAGTGGCCGAGATCCGGATCATGGTGAAAAAGGAAAAGCATCAGTTACTCAATTTATGACGAGTTGCCATAATAAAACGAAGCACAATATCAATTGTGCAATTTCGTTTTTATATATACCTGACCAAACACAAAAAAGACAAGTATATAAATAGTCGCAAAACTCAGTTTCTGACTAATGGTTTTTACTGTCCAGTTTTTATGAAAATATCTATCTGCATACCGTCTTACAACAAGAAAGGCATCATTGAAACCACTATCCAAAGTGTGGTTCAAAACCTGAAAGGGCTCGATGCTGATGGGTGCAGTTATGAATTTGTGATCATCGACGACTGTTCCCCGGATGGGTCAGGAGAATTTTTGAAGGAACTTGCTCCGAAATATAATTTCCGGTTTGTTGTAAATAAACCCAATAAGGGCCTGGTAAAGAATTGGAACGAATGTATCAGACAGGCAACTGGCGACTATATTCTTATCCTTCATTCTGACGATATTCTGGCACCCGGCATCCTTCCAAAATATGTAAAATATATTATTGAAAATCCGGATTGTAAATTCATTCATTCCAACGCTATGGATGTATTGCTCCCCTTTTTTAAGGCGCACCTTCGGGTAACACAGCAGGAAGAAGTGCTTAAACACGGTGACCAGGCTTTGCAGAAGATCATCTTGAATAATAACCTGGCTTGTTCAACAGTAATGGTGGCGAAAGAATGTTATGACAGATTGGGCACGTTTGATGAAAATTGCTGGGTGTCTCCCGATTGGGAAATGTGGGCAA
>JBDTEB010000231.1:0-5205 GCA_039922795.1 Chitinophagaceae bacterium | reverse complement strand
TAGTAAAAAAGGACGGTTGCAGGCTGTTTTCGAGCGGCATTACAACCTGATAAGCGGGGACAATGCTGTCTATGATCATTTTGTAAATGGTATCACAATAAGGTCGCGTAATGATCTGAACCGAGGGTGTATCCGTATTATTAAAACCGATATTTTCTTCTGTGAATAAAAATCGTGGCTCGTTTCTTCGGTCGTAAGGAAAATAACTTTTTACCAGCTTCTTGTCCTTGTAAATTTTGAGTTCATGATCCTCGCCTGCTTCATAAAGTAAGCTGGTACTAATTCTTCCCTGGAGGTAGTAATTTTCAAAAAAACGATAAGCCTGCACTATATCGTTTTCGTCAATACTCTCTTTTTTCATCGTAAATGTAGTATCGTTCAGATCGACCCGGTATTTTTTAAAATATTTTTTATTTCTGGGGTTGTTCCAGTCTAACCTGATCCTTATCAAATCTTTCGGTGTGAGCGCATAATTTTTGTTGCTGGCAAAAAAAACAAGCGCGTTTGTTTCTTTTTTATAATTGGGATAAAACTGCTCCCCGAGTTTCTTATAGCTTATTTTGTGTATGTATCGTCCATCCTTTGCGTACACCCAAACAGACTTTTCGCCGTAATCAATCAACAGGAAGTATTTTTCGGTAACCTGGATATTGGCAAAAGCGGCGAGATTGCTATTTTCCCTGATTTCCAGGGGGATAAATCTTATGGATTCAACGAAGTTGGATTGGTTGGCATTGCCGACTGGTTTTGGTTGTAGATAGATCTTCTGTATCTGGGAAAAACCGATTGACGGAATAAAAAGAAGGAAGAGTAATAAATTGGTAGAATCCTTAAGGGAAGATCTCATTTCGCAGGTTGGTTGGCCAAATATATATGCCCCGAAGTTAATGCACTCACAATGCAATATTTTTTTTTTAGAAAGCCTTTCATTATCCTGTATGCAAATCGACAGACCTCGTCAACTGGATGCGCACCAGTTATATCCCTAATAAGAAGCCCGAATGGGCCTCATTCTCGTTCCATGCTAACGGGAAAGCTTTGGCGGTCTTTAGCGGGTTTCACCTGGACTACCACTAGCCACCAGGCAGGATGTCCATTGCTATTTTATAACCACACCCTTTCAAAACGCATCAGGGCAATGTCTCCCATCAATAAAGTAAGCGTTTCGCCATTTAGCGAATAGCCGTTCACCTTCTTCAGTGTTGACAGAAAGGCATTCTCCCCTTCTCCGGGACACATCATCCTGGTCATTGCCATCGCTTCCGGAAAATTAATTCTGTTCCCTTCGATCACTGCATTTCCGTTGATTGTGTTGCAACCAGTGTTGCCATTGAATTTTGTGTTTTCATCACTCAGGTTCAAGAACGGTTTTCTATCAGGATAGAGCTCCGCAAATGGCGTTTTCTGATTGACAAGAAACCTCAACTCCCATTTACCGTTAAGCGACACTTTACTGTTTTTACTCATGACACTCTTGGGATATTGATTAATAAGATATAAGTAAGCCGGGTGCAGGTGATTGGTGAAGACGTTCTTTGTATCCTGCGGAAAAGCCTTGAAATAATCTTCATCTGCAAGCAGCGTAATCTGGTTGCCGGTTCTCACATAATCGTTTGACCATGAATACGCTGGCTCAACAAAACCAGGCAGATGTTTCCTGATAGATTTTGCTACATATCTCCCCAGGAATTTCTGGTAATTTTTTACTCCTTTCCTGTTCGGCTTTGTGAGTCTTCCATAGGCATAGCTTAAGCCAAGGCGCTTAAACAACCCTTGTTTTCTTATAAAGGGTTTAGCGTCGGCAAAGGGGTTAAGTTGGTTAAAGTCTCCTTCAGTTTGAATGGTCACCGGTGATTCTGGTACCCAGTCTGCCGAGTTCACAACATTATAGGCCCATCCGAATTGAGTAAGTGCTTCATATTCGTGAGCGAAATAAAGATTGCCCGGTTTTGGTCCTGCACTGCAATAGGTTTTAAATCTGATATCAGGAGCAAGCAACTGCTGTTTTTGAAGGTTCAGCAGGTAGGCAGTGAGCAAAAACCCAATGGCGCCCCCCTGGCTATGGCCCATGATCAGCATTTCTTTATGCCCGGCTTTGTATAACGAATCAATTTTTGGCATCATGTCTTTCACCAAAAACCCTGTGCTTACCAGCCATCCCACGTGGATGGCAGCGCGCGGGTTTTCCGCCATTTGGTATTTGAACCGATAATCTTTGCTCAATTGGATCTCTCCCCTGGCAGGAACCATGGCAGCGTAAAAGTTCGCCATCCAACTGATCGGGTCACCGATAGTACCACGGATACTGATAATCGGGATATTTTTATCAGACATATAGATATCATACATATTTACCAGCCCAACTGCCGGTGACCTGTAAACGAACCTGAAACCCTTTGGTGGTGGAAGTTTCGCTGCATAGGCAGAATCCCCAAATTGTGAGGACACTTTCATTAACCCGATGTATTCTTCCTTATCAAAGCCGGGTTTCAGGGATTGAGCAGAAACCAGATTGGATGAAAGCGCAACAAGAAATAAGAACAAAATTCTGTACATATATATCACTTAATTTCAGGAATTGTATTTCGCGAAAATACGGCAGCTTGGCAAATTACCACTCTATCAAAGACAGGCTTATGCCGTAGGTCACTTGCTTATGGTTGTAATCCATAAGTGTCTCACCGTAACCATCGGCAACCTGGAACTGTGCTTTGATATTTTTGTGTAGAACAAGCACCCAGGATGCAAGCAGGCTGCCATGACTGTTGTTACCGGTGCGAAGGGAATGCGAGGTCTGCAATGACAACTGGTGTTTTTTAAAATTTCGTACCACAATCAATTCACCTCTTCCGATGTAATTACTAATGGCAGGATTTTCATCTTCCGCATCTTTCAACCTGATCCAGGGCCTGAAAATAACCTGCCAGTTTTTTCTCTCAAAACCTGCATGGAAGATCAACCGGTTCCAACTGCGGGACAGTGGCAGGGTGCGTCCGTTAGACTGGTGAACGAAGGAAACACCCACCATTCTTCCCATAAAACCCAGCAGGGGAAACTTTGTCGCAAAATTCAGTATCACCTCAGGTTCATAATTCAATTCGCGGAAAGGACGAGATAATTTTTCGTTATAGATCTGCCAGTGTGCCTTCTGTGTGTAAGCTATCCAAAGATCGCCATGGCCGGCAAAAAGTCCCTGTGCCATCTTTGCTTTAAGGCTTAACTGAAATTTCGCTTCGTAATTATTGTAGTTGATCCTGAAAGGCAGGCTGTATGCCGGATTTTCACTAACTGGCCGAGTGTTGGGATTGTTCGAATATCTTCCTGCCGTCACGTAAACCGGCTTGTAGGCAGTAATCCTGAAACTGCTTTTTCTTGTTTCCGGCGACAGTTCCCAGCGTTCATCCATCGTTTGAAAAGAAGATGGTAAGATGATGGACTTATTGTCCTGACCACGGACTGCAGAAAAAAAAGAGATTAAAATTAATAAAACACCCAACGATTTTCTCATATGATTTAAAGGTTTACGGTACCGTCCAAAGCCGGCCATAGATTCGCAGTTGTACAGAGATAATTGCATGAAAATAAACATTGGCTTTAATTTTCCCAGATTAAACGGACTCCGTCTCGACAGGGAAATAGCAATTAAAAACCGAACCTCCCTCGGGAATGCCTATCGCGGAGATAAAGCCATCGTGCGCGTTCATAATCTTTCTGCAGATTGCAAGGCCAATGCCCGAGCCGCGCATTTTATTCGCCGTATCAAGTTTTTCAAACATCATGAATATCGTCTCCGCCTCTGAAGGCTCAAACCCCCGCCCATTATCCAGGAATGAGAATACCCAGTACTCATTTTCCAAAAGACCGGGGATATGGTCCTCCTTTACATTTTGAACAGCACAGGATATCGTGATCTCCGGTGTTCTGCCCGGATACTGAAATTTCAGGCTATTGTCCAGCAAGTGAACGAAAAGAAAATGAAGCATGTCAGGATAGGCAGGAAAGGAAGGAAGGTCATTCACATTTATTTTTGCTTCTGCTACCTGTATCCTGTCTTTCAGCTCGGCCAGAGTTAACTGAACTATCTTGTTAAAGTCAATCAGTGTTTTAATTTTTTGAAAAGTATTTATTTGAGAGATTCCGAGCATATCATCGAGCAGAAGATTCATCCTGTTAAGTGAAGATTGCATTCTCCTTAAATTGGCCTTGCCGCTGTCGCTAAGCGAGCGTCCCTCGGATTTAATCATGAATTCAACCGTAGTATAAATCTGCCGGATGGGCTCCTTGATGTTTTTACTCGTAATAAAAGTAAGCGTGGATAATTCTTCCGACGCCAGTTTAAGTTGCTGGTATTTTTTTTCAAGTTCGTTGTTGAGCCTTTCCAATTGGCGTTCTGCATCTATCCTGTGCGCAACATCATGAATAATATTCATTGCACCAATTACATTGCCTGATACATCCTTTAACGGAATAAAATGATTTTCAAAATGTTGACGATTAAATTTTTTTCTATCTGCGGGTACAAAACTTTTCAGTCCCAGCAAGGCCGATTCAATGGCGGCCATCATTTCCTGATCTTCCTTAATCTGCGGAAAAATGTCTAGCAGGTTTTTGCCCATAACCTCCGATCGAAGCACCTGGCTGACAATTTCGGACGTTCTGTTCCAGCTGATGATATTCCAACTTTTATCAATAGCCATCAGCTGATCAATGCTGGAATCATTTAACATTTCAGCAAGGGACTTCTTTACCTGATATTTGGTTTTGTCCAACGCCATCCCTATCGTGTTTTGCAGGCAATATAGATTTAATATATTATTATAGAGCAGGTAGGTATAAAATAGGTAGATATTTTTAAGCGACTCTCAGCGGCGCAAAAATTGCTATATGATCATTAACTTTCATTTGATTATACAATATATTCTTCTTTAATGACTGGATTGACATCTTTGCCGGGTCAACTGATAAAACGACCGTTTACATCTGAGCCTTGTCCCCCTTCTGTGAATCTTTCCGTCATTGTCATCATCCCTGCCCGTAATGAGGGGCATCATATATCAGTATCGCTTGATGCATTGAGATTACAAACGGATGAAAACGGGCGAATGCTTGAACCCGGAACATACGAAGTACTTCTTCTGGCTAATAATTGCACAGATAATACTGCGATCATCGTTGAGGAATACCAGCGTCGCTATCCGGCTTTTC
>JBDTEB010000230.1:0-7879 GCA_039922795.1 Chitinophagaceae bacterium | reverse complement strand
GATAACGCCTATGTTCATGCGCAATCCATTCCCACGCCGAAAGAGCATTTCGGTTTTAATATCGGGGACAATTACAAATTGGCCAACTACACACAAACGGAGGCCTATTTTAAAAAACTTGCCGCTGCTTCTGACCGGATTAAACTGGAGGACATCGGAATGACAGAAGAAGGAAGACATCAGTATATGCTGATCGTTTCGTCTCCGGAAAACATCAAAAAACTCGCGCGCTATAAAGAGATCTCACAAAAGCTGGCTCATGCCGATATGGATGAAACAGAAGCACATGCTTTGTCAGTGGAAGGAAAAGCGGTAGTATGGATCGACGGCGGATTACATGCTACCGAGGTTGTTGGTACGCATCAGCTGATAGAGACCATTTACCAGTTCGTAAGCCGCAAGGATCCCGAGACCATGAAGATCCTCGACAAGGCGATCATCCTTTTCACTCATTGCAATCCCGACGGGCAGGAACTGGTTTCAAACTGGTATATGCGTAACCCGGATACCCTGAAAAGAAAAATGGATATTCCACGCCTGTATCAGAAATATATCGGGCATGATAACAATCGAGATTTCTACATGATGAACATGAAAGAAACGCAGAACATGAGTCGGCAGCAATATATTGAGTGGATGCCGCAGATCATTTACAATCACCACCAGACCGGCCCTCCGGGTTCTGTGCTTGCAGGTCCGCCGTATCGCGATCCTTTCAATTATGTTTTCGATCCTTTGATTGTGACCAGTATCGACGCCGTGGGTGCGGCCATGAACAATCGCCTGAACAGGGAAAACAAACCAGGATACACGCAGCGTGCGGGTTCATCTTATTCTACCTGGTGGAATGGCGGACTACGCACCACGCCTTATTTTCACAATATTATCGGGCTGCTTACAGAAATTATCGGCGGCCCTACGCCGGCCTCTATCCCGGTTATACCGCAACGCCTGATCCCCAACATGGCCACACCAAACCCTGTATTGCCACAAAAATGGTTTTTCAGGCAGTCGATCGATTATTCCGTTTCTCTGAATTATGCTGTTCTGGATTATGCCATCAATCAGAAGGAAGACCTGCTTTTCGGAATCTACCGAATGGGCAGAAATTCAATAGAGGCAGGCAGGGAAGACCACTGGAGCCTTTCGCCAAAAAAAGCCGATTCCATAGCTGCAGTTGCGAGAAAGGAACAACGTCTTTCAAGACCGGGTGCAGTTGCAGAACTAGCTGCCGGTGGAGATGGCGCAAGGCCTGGTGGGTCAGATACTGCGTCTCTGAAGGCTTTCGAAGTGGTGATGAAAGACAAAACCCTTCGTGATCCCCGGGCCTATGTACTGCCGGCGGATCAGCCTGATTTTGCTACGGCGACCCGTTTTGTAAACGCATTGATCTGGTCGGGAGTACAGATCCATAAAGCTGTTGCACCTTTCACTATTGACGGTAAAAGCTATCCCGCAGGTTCTTATGTAGTGAAAACTGCGCAGGCTTTTCGTCCGCACGTCATGGATATGTTTGAGCCCCAGGATCATCCCAATGACTTTCTTTATCCCGGAGGTCCGCCCATCCGGCCGTATGATGCAGCAGGATGGACGCTTGCCTATACGATGGGGGTGAAATTCGACAGGATACTTAACGGTTATGATGCGCAGCTAGTCGCCATTCCTTACGGCGAGATCCAGCAGTTCAAAACCGGAGTACCTGCAGGTTCTGCTTCGGCCGGATATGTTATTAGTGCAAAACAGAACAATGCCTACATTGCCGTGAACGACCTTTTAAAGGCCGGATCTGAAGTGTTCAGGATCAGTACTTCTGCAAATTCATCAGAACCAGCCGGCACTTTTTATGTTCCATCCCCCGGTAAAGGCATAATGGAAAAATTTGCCTCCACGCTGGGTTTGGAAGCTAAACCGGTTTCGAAAAAACCTGCGGCCCTGGTTAAAATGCATCCTTCCCGAATTGCGATTTGGGACAATTACGGTGGTTCCATTCCCGCAGGCTGGGTGAGATGGATCATGGAGCAATATCATTTTGCTGCCACAGTAGTGTATTCCAAAGATATCGATGCAGGAAACCTGAGAAGCAAGTATGACGCGATCATATTTGTTTCCGGAGCAATACCTGCGGTCGGCCGCGCGGGCGGATTTGGCGGAGGCGGCGCTCCCAGGGCCACTGATATTCCGGCTGAATTTCAACCGCGGCTTGGCAGATTAACCGCCGATACATCCGTTCCGCAAATAAGAAAATTTATTGCAGCCGGCGGGTCGGTGATCGCTATCGGATCAAGCACCAGCCTCGCTTACCATCTCGGCTTACCGGTTAAAAATGCGCTTACCGAAATGAATGCCGCGGGTGTGGAAAGGCCACTTCCAGGGGAGAAATATTACATTCCCGGAAGCGTGCTCAGGGTGAGCCTTGATTCCACAAAGCCAGCTATCTGGGGAATGCCGTCGTTTTGTGATGTGTACTTCGACGCCAGCCCCGTGTTCAATATCACCCCTGCCGGAATTTCTTCCGGACAAGTTGTACCACTAGCCTGGTTCAGCGGTCGTAAACCGCTTCGCAGTGGTTGGGCGTTCGGACAGGAATATCTCCAGGATGGAGTTGCTGCTTTTGAAGCCAAGATAGGTGACGGAAAATTATTTGCATTCGGCCCCGAGATCACTTTCAGGGCACAGACTCATGGTACTTTTAAGTTGTTCTTTAACCAGTTATACGGTTATGTACAAACGAAGAGATGATCTGATTTCTCTAAATAAAAAAAGCAGGATATCCTGCTTTTTTTATTTAGTCCGCTGATCGAATTCTACCAGCCATTATTTTGTTTCAGATTGGTATTTATCGTTACATCATTGGTGGGAAGACCCCATACAAATTTATCAGCGTCGGCAGCGATGGTCAGGCCCTGGTACTGCGTACCCGTAGTAATCAGATTAAGATTTTGAGGTTCGCGCCTGGTAAAACCAAGATGCCAGCGTTTCAGGTCATCCAAACGGAAACCTTCAAATGCCAGTTCGCGTGTTCTCTCGTCTTTAATTGCCTGCAACAAGGCATCACCTGTTACCCCTGCAAGTGCAGTTAATCCCCGTGCTACCCTCAGTTTGTTGATCGTTGTTAAGGCAGAGGCAGCATCTCCGTTTTTTGAAGCTGCTTCAGCGGAGATCAGATAAGATTCAGCCACACGAAAAACCTTGGGAGCCTGCTGAAAATTCGTATTTGCCGTAGTGAAAAGTGCAGGGTTTCCAGGATATTTATTTACCAAATAGACATCGTCAAAATTCCCTGCCTGGCTCGCGATAGGCAATTTTGCGAAATACACGAATTTCCTGATATCCTTGTCTTCATAAGAATCGATCACCCATTTGGAAGGGATGAAATCTGGAGTAAATCTTTTTGTTGTTGCACCATACGAACCCAGGTAAATACTGTTGCTATTCCCCAATTCATTTGGCTTACTCAGGGAAATCATAAATACAACTTCAGTGGCCACATCGTTCAACCACATTTGGGCCAGGCCGGCCTGAGTAGTGATCAGCGGATATAGATTTGTGTTAATGACCAGATCAGCCGCTGTCTTCGCGCCGGCCCAATCCTGCATACTCAGTTTTACCCTGGCATCCAGGGCGTTTACTACATCCTTGTTAAAATGTGTAGCACCCTGTCTTCCAGTCACGTTGGCCAGTAAGGTTTTGGCTTTTACGATGTCGCTGATAATTTGATCATAAACTGCTTTCACGGTGGCTCTTACCGGTTTGGCGTTGATGTCATATTTGGTTAGCAGGGGAACTGCCAGATCTGTTGCTGCAGTCGCAGGTTCGTAAGGTTTAGCCCAGCGGAGAACAAGCTGGTGGTAATAGTAGGCTCTTGCCGCATAGGCGTCTCCCGTAAATTTGTTCAGGCTATCTGTCTCTGCAGTTGACTGGGCAACGATCTGTGTATACCCGTCAATGGCGATATTCAGATTGGTGATTGCGCTGTAGTAACCAGACCAGGAATCCCGAATGGTATAATCATCGGCAAGGAAATCGTTCCAGCGATGAGGAGCCCCGTTTCTATTACCGTAATCAATTGAAGCATTCAACTGATCTGCCTGCACATCTGTGGCGAAGGTATAAATTCCATACACCGAGCCTCTCAGGTAAGCATAGAATCCATTGTCCCAGGTTTTTGCATCTTTTACCGTTTTAAAAGATTGTGAGAGCTCAATGGAAGAGTAAGGGTACTTGTCCAATTTTTTGCTGCATGAAGCAAAGCCGATGGCAATAACAATGACCAGGGCAATTTTTATTTTAGATAATTTCATTTTCATTCTGAGTTTAATGCTTGAAATAACGGGCAATTAGAATTGGAAATCCAATCCTACCGCGACTTGCCTTGTATTTGGGTTAACACCTAAGGTAAGATTGGAATCAACCTCAGGGTCAGGACCAGTGTACTTTGTAAAGGTCAGCAGATTGCGGCCAGTCACGTAAAATTTGCTTGATTTAATAAATCGGTTCTTGGCAAGCACCGGAATATTGTACCCGATAGTAAAGGCTTTCATTCTTATGAATGAAGCATTTTCAATAAGCCGTGAATCAAACTGGGTGAACTGGATACCATATTTGGGAAAGGTGGTGACATCACCTGGCTGTTTCCAGTAGTCAAGTACCGTTTTTAGCTGGTTGTATCCGGTGAACTGGTTAGGATTCTCAAAAAAATATCTGTCGTTATTGATCAGATATTTCCCCTGGGAGAAACTAAAATCTATCTGGGTATAGAATCCATTAAATCCGCCACTCAAACCGAATCCACCATTAAATGGAGCATAACGTCTGATACCGGTACTTTGCTGAAGAGACGCGGTAGAAAAAGTGTTAGTCACCCTTGATTTGTCCATAGTAGGATCTACAATTTTATTGGGATCTGAACTTGGCAGATACCATTCAGGAAGACCACTTTGTGGGTTTACCTGGGCAAAAACGGGATAGAAGAAAGACACCGGCTGACCTATCGCCCAGCTAACTCCTGTATTGGGAATAATCCAGTATTGTTTACCCTGGAACAGTTCTGTCACCTTTTCCTTGTTGTAATTGAAATTCAGGTAAGGAGTCAGATAAGTGCCTTTTTTTCTAAAGATATCGTAGTCGACTGTTACATCGATACCCTTGTTCTGCAGTGTTCCTACATTGGAGGTAATTGAACCAAAACCTGAGGTATAAGGGTATGGAACATTGATCAGCATATTTGAAGTTCTCCGGTCATACACTTCAATATCAAAATTAGCCTTGTCGAAAAGGGAAAACTTGACACCCAGGGTGGCGATTTTCTGGCTTTCCCAGGATAGAAAAGGATTTCCGGCGGTATTGATGTTCCAGCCTGTCTGAGACTCGTACTGGTTGGTGGCTACCTGGGCAAGACTCTGGTAGTTGCCGATTGCTGAATTACCACTTGTACCAATGCTTCCTCTTAATACCAGATTGGTTAGAGACTTTATTCCGGTGAAAAATTTCTCCTCGCTTACTTTCCACATTCCACCCACCGACCAGAATCTCGCCGTGCGGTTATCCTTACCAAAACGGGATGACTGATCCTGTCGAACAGATGCATCAACAAAATACCTGTCCATAAAATTATATTCCAGACGGCCAAAATAAGAGAGATAAGAATATTCCGACTTGCCTGAACTTGCATTGAGATTATTGGGTCCAGCTGAAATCAGGATAAGTCTGTCATCAGTCTGACCGGCGGAGGAGCCGGAGAAAGTAGTGTTTACATAGTCAATGTATTCCTGTCCCGCCAATGCCACAAAATTGTGGTCTTCACCAATATCAAATTTGTATTCGGCTGTATTGGTAATTGTTCTGGTAACACCCCGGGAAAACAATTCACTGGCACTACCATTGTTCAGCGAACCAATATAAGAAGGTAGATTCACTGAAGAGGTACGGTTATCGAATGCTTCAATACCACCTTGTGATTTTAGGGTCAGGTTGGCGATTGGGTTTATTTGAATATATCCGGTAGGATTTGCGAGGATGTTATTTGTTTTGTTCTGCAGTTTATCTGCAAGGTATTTTGGATTGTACCTGAGAACACCGGGAATATAGTCATACTCTTTCTGTGTAAGAGGATCGATCGGAGTGTAGTAAGGCTGGGTCAACATAGCTATACCTCTGTTCAACGAGTTTGATCCATATTGATTAAGCTGTCTCTGATCATAACCTGCTGAAAGGTTAAGTCCGAACTTCAACCATTTGTTAACCGTAGAAGTAATATTCGACCTCATCGTATACCGATTAAATCCGGATCGGTAAGCCAGGCCGTCCTGGTTGAAGTAACCTCCGGAAATATAATAGGTTGTTTTTCCGCCGCCGCCAGAAAGTGAGAGGTTAGACTGATAGGTTGGCGCATTGTTCTTATAAAACGTCTTGTACCATTTTGTATCGTTTGGATATTGGTTGAGAAGCGTATCGATCTGACCCCGTCTTCTATATCCTGTTGCTACCTGGAAATCGGTCAGCTCCTTGGTGTTCATGAAGTTTTCAAAAGTCTTGGTACTGATCAGGTTAGATACTGCATACTGGTTTTGAAAAGTGATCACCGGATCCTTGCTTGAGGATCCCTTTTTGGTGGTTATATAGATAACTCCATTGGCAGCGCGTGATCCATAAATAGAAGCTGCAGAAGCATCCTTTAACACCGTAACGCTTTCAAAGTCTTGGGGATTCAGACTCACTACCGAACCCGGATCGATAGGGATACCGTCTAAAATGTATAATGGCGTTGACCCTGCGCCCAGTGAGCCCGTACCATGCAGGCGTACAGAAGATGAAGCAGAGGGTTCACCTGAGGACGTAAGTACCTGCAAACCGGCAACCTTGCCTTGCAGGGCATCAAAAGCATTTCCGGCCGGCCTGTCCTGTAACCTGTCGCCGGATACACGGGCTATATCACCCACTACTGATCCTACTTTGCGGCCCGTACCATAACCGAGAACAACCACTTCTTCCATCTGGTTTTGGCCCGGTGTGAGCGTAACATTATAATTACCTGAGGTTGTAAGTGAAATTTCTTCTTCCTTCATCCCCACCTGCGAAACAACCAGCGTCTTAGCAGTAGTTGGAATACTAAGGGTGAAGGTGCCATCGGGATTTGTTGTAGTACCCACACTGCGGCCCTTGATGATGACCGAAGCATTCCCTACGGGAGCATTTTTGTCGTCAGTAATCTTGCCAGTGATTACCCGGTTCTGTGCAAAGAGCTGAGCTCCAAACAACAAAAGACCGACCATCATCGAAAGCGTTTTTCTCATTTTGTTAATTTTGTTTTTGATTCAATGGAAATTTCCTAGTCTCTTGAGGACAAGGAAATGCAAAAATGACTTATATGTTAATACAGACATATAATTATTTCAATTTGCTGCTCAAAACTTGATATATCTCCGGTTTTTTGTCTGTTACGGCTTTCTGGTTGAATAAACTATAAAATTTGACATGGCTTTATTACCACCAGATACGCAAACGCGAAATGCATTGATGGAATGAGAATCCGGATATTTGCAGCTCTTATACTGCAAATTGCGATGTGCTTACCGGCGACACATGTATCAAAGTTCCTCCTGCCACTTATCTGTCTTTGTGTATGTCAGATGGTGCTGGCCCAGTACCAGTTGAAAATTCTTCCGGCTGATACGACATCTGAAAGTCGCCTGGATAAAATCAGCCTAAGCTCTTCTTTTAAATCGCGAAGCAGTTCCGATGCCTATATTTCTTCCCTACCTGATTTATTGCAGATAAAAGGTTATCCCACGGCGTCTATTGATAGCATCAGGTACGATTCCATGCAAACGGTGATCTATCTTTACCTGGGAAAAAGATACAGCCTTGCTTCAATTTCAAC
>JBDTEB010000229.1:0-3873 GCA_039922795.1 Chitinophagaceae bacterium | reverse complement strand
AATTTATAAAGGAAGGCGCATACAACCGAAAAGGATCTTTGTACATGGCTATTGCAGGTTCTGTTGCGGTATTGATTGCTGCATTTATCGTAAAATCTTTACCGGTGGAAACCCTCCGCTGGGTGGTGATTGTCGTGATTTGCTTCACCTCCGTCGTAATGCTTCGCGCCGCATTTCATCCCGGAAAATCTGCCATCGCGGCGTAGGTGTTAAGGCCCCCTGTCTTCTTAGAAACCGATCACCTCTTCTTCTACAAACCCCATTCTATCGGGCTTCGCCCTATATACTAATGACGATTTCGTTGAGCCGCCTGACCTGAATACCAGGAAAACCCTTAAACAAAAAGGTTGGAATCTCGCTACACAGTCTTCTTCCTTCAATTAAGCGAGAGATATCTAAGAAAATACCCAAGTGACTTTCCAAAAATGTGATTAAGTTATTTAGAAAGGGATCGCTGTTTTCGATAAATTTATACTTAGCTTTTTACAATAACTGTCTTTGCGCGTATAACCAAAATTCATCTGCAATGAAACCCACTCTTAGAAAAGCCATTCCGGAAGTAGAAAGTTCATTTGTAGTGAGGAAAGACGTTGGGTCAAAAATGAAAAACAATTGGCACTATCATACAGAATGTGAACTGTTGTACATTAAGAAAAGCCGGGGTATCTGGCTGATTGGGGATTACGAAGGTGACTTTCAAAGCGGCGACATTATCCTGCTGGGATCAGGAACGCCTCATTCTTACCGGCATGAACAGCAATACATCAGAGATCAGGAATCCGAGCAGGGCGAGGCACTGGTCACTTTATTTTCACCGGGCGTATTTGGAGAATCTTTTTTAAATCTTCCCGAATCGAGGGAGATAAAAAATCTCCTGGAATTGAGCAAAAGGGGATTGAAAATAAAAGGAACAAGCGGTGAGCTGATTGGAATAATCATGGAAGAAATACAGAAGGCGGAAAAAGGAAGAAAACTGATTAATATTCTTAACATCCTCCAATTACTTACAGAAAAGAAAGAGTACCAGATTTTAGCGACGGAAGGTTATGCATGCACAACCGAAACAATATATAATGACCGTTTGAGCGTAATCATTCAACACACCTACTACAATTATCATAAACCGATCACTATTGAAGAGGTTGCTTCTCTGGTAAATATGAGTAGCCATTCTTTTTGTCGTTTTTTCAAAGAAAAAACGAAGAAAACATATATGCAGTTCCTCATGGAAGTCCGTATTGGACAGGCCTGCAGGCTTTTAATAGATGATGATATGCACTCCGCTGAAGTTGGCTACACCTGTGGTTACAACAGTATATCTCATTTTAACCATCAATTCAAGATCATAAAAAATAAATCGCCCCTCGAGTTCAAAAAGAACTATTTAAATCTGCTGAACGCTTAGAACAGGAGTGATTTTATACTGTGGCCATTGCGGTCGGGCTTACCTTGACGCAAGATAGTAGACTGTCGTCTTCGAATGTTGACAATATCGGACAAGGAATGGACAGTTTATAATACTCAACGGCGCCTCATAAAATGTAGATTACATTATTATTAATAATTATCGCCTGTCTGCCACCCCCCCTGTTTAATTAATGCTTATGTATAAAAAACTATTGGCCGTATTTATTTTTGTTGCAAGTTCATTGGTCGGGCTGGCGCAAAAATCTTTTTCGGGAAAAATTCTTGATTCAACCGGTGCCCCCATTCCCGGTGCAACCATTAGTGTTAGTAATTCGAGAAAAGGCACCAGTTCTGGCCCGGATGGAAGCTTTACAATTAATGCTCCAGCAAACGCATCAATATCGGTGACGGCCATTGGCTTTTTAAAAGCGCAGGCTACACTTACCGAGTCAGACAACAATCTCATCTATCTGAAAAATACCAAAAACTTTCTCGAAGAGGTTGTAGTCACTGCGTTAGGTGTAAAAAGAGAAAAAAGGAATCTCACCTTCAGTTCTCAGGAAATAAAGGGGGATGAACTGGTACAGGCAAAAGATCCCAATGTTGTAAACGCGCTCGCAGGTAAGGTTTCCGGTGTTCAGATCACCAACTCTTCCGGTACTCCCGGGGGATCGGCTCGTATTGTTATACGAGGTGCCACTTCTATTTATGGAAACAACGAGGCATTAATCGTTCTGGATGGCGTTCCCATTGATAACTCCGAGACAGGCAAAGTGGCTCAGGGTCCTGGAAGTAATCGCCTGGTCGATATCGATCCTTCTACCATAGCAAGTATAAATGTTTTGAAAGGCGCCGCAGCGACAGCTTTGTATGGTTCATCAGGAGCCCGCGGGGTGGTCATCATCACCACGAAAAATGGCGCGGGTCTAAAAAAGCCCGTGGTGACCCTCAGCAGTGACCTGGCTTTCGACCAGGCACTTTACCCCGTATTGCAGAGTACCTATGCGCAAGGCAACCTGGGCATATACCGCAATGGTGAAGATCAAAAAGAAGGCGCGTCATTTGGGCCAAGAGTCGACACACTTAAAGTAAACGGTGTACCGGTTCAAAAACGTAACCAGATGGCCGATTTTTTTAAAACCGGTATCACAACCAGCAATACCATCAGTGTAGCAGGCAGCAACGCAAAATCAAGTTATTTTCTGTCTTATTCTTATTTTGATCAAACAGGCACCGTTCCTACCAATAATTTTAAAAGAAACACTTTCTTCGCCAAGTTCAGCACCCGATTCAACGACAAGGTATCGGCAACCATACAATTTAATTATTCCGGTTCAGACAGGCACACGGTTCCCGAAGGAAATGACCTTAATAGTCCCATCTGGACGATCTATTCGGCACCTATATCCTGGAACCCTTTACCCTATCTGAACCCTGACGGTTCTCAAAGAGTATTTCGAAACTCCCGCAACAATCCATATTGGGTGTTAGACAATGTTTTTACAAAGACCATGGTTAATCGGTTGCTGCCGATCGCTTCGTTTGTTTACACGCCTACAAACTGGTTGACGATTACTGAACGCCTGGGCGCAGATATTTATACTGAACAGGATAAGTTTTACGAGGCACTGAAATCGGTGGGAAATCCGAATGGTGTACTGGTAGACAGAAATAGTAATTTCCGTCAGTACAATCATGATTTTATTGTAGATGCCAGAAAAAAGGCTGGTAATTTCGATCTGGAATTGTTGATCGGAAATAATATCCTTTCCAATTATACTCAATCCGTACAAGGCAGGGGCGAAGGTTTGGCGGTAAACAATTTTTACAATGTTTCAAATGCTTCTACCCAAACATATAGTGAATCACATTATCTGTCACGCAAGGTTGGGTTTTATACGCAGGCAAACATTGATTATAAAAGAATTCTGAATCTGTCAATAACCGGGCGCTACGATGGCAGCTCTGTTCTATCAAAAGACAAAAGTTTTTATCCCTATGCTTCGGCAGCTATGGGTTTTATATTCTCCGAATTGATGGCTGAAAAATCTTCCTTCCTGAATTTTGGTAAATTAAGGGTCTCGTATGCCACGGTAGGTAACGACAATGTGGGACCTTATTCTTTAAACACGCCCTTCTATCCCGCATCCATTGGAACTATCGCTTTTCCTTTTCAAGGGCAAAACGGATTTCAGCTTAGCTCAACTTTAGGTAATCCAACATTGAAAAATGAATTGGAAAAAGAATTTGAAATAGGCTTGGAAACGAGGATCATCAATGATCGGGTCGGTTTGGAAGTATCCTATTTCGATAAAAGAATATCGGATGGGATCATTCCGGGAGTTGCCATTTCGGCTGCAACAGGTTATACTGGTACCACAGTAAACTCTGCGAAACTGAACACAAAAGGTTTCGAGGTTTTGCTTGTCGCTACACCTGTAAAAACCGCACACTTCAATTGGGATC
>JBDTEB010000228.1:0-4620 GCA_039922795.1 Chitinophagaceae bacterium | reverse complement strand
AAAACGTATCGTTCTCTCCCATGCACGAATTTGGGAACAGGCGAAGGTCGATGAGAAAGAAGCACTGAGAAAAGAAGCCAGGGTTGAAGCTGACAAAACCAAGAAAGTGGTAAAAACCATTCAGAACAAGGTTGAGAAAGCAACACTCGGTGACCTTAGCGCCCTTGCTCAGATCAAAGAAAGATTGCAGCAGGATGAAAAAAGCGGTGGGGCAGAAGACGTGAAAGAAGAGCCGAAAGCCGAAGCGAAAGAAGAGCCGAAAGCTGAAGCGAAAGAAGAGACCAAAGCTGAAGCGAAAGAAGAGCCGAAAGCTGAAGCGAAAGATGAGCCGAAAGCTAAAGCGAAAGATGAGCCGAAAGCTGAAGCGAAAGAAGAGCCGAAAGCTCAGGTAACAGAGGAATCGAAGATTGAGGCAAAAGCAGATCCGAAAGCAGAGGCAACAGAAGAGCCGAAAGCAGACTAATCCTGTCTTTTGTTGAAAATACAGAAAGCCGCTTCATTAATTTGAAGCGGCTTTTTTACAGGCCGTTGTTAATAGGAAATTGTCCAAAGATTACCGGGTCTTACCCCATTCGCAAAATCTCAGGCACTATATCGTTGGAGCGGACCTTTTGCGTCCGCCTTCTCTGTCATCTCAACGGGCCGGGCCTTGCGTCCGCCTTCTCTGCTATGTCGTAGGGGCGGGCCTTGCGTCCGCCTTCTCTGCGAAAAGTGTGAACTTCAAACTCGATTATCAAACCCCAATGTTTATCCTGAGGAATCTCGCAAAAAAAATAGCCCCTAAAAACAAAAAGCACCACCCTGTTTCAATCTCCTACCGTCTACGAAATAGCCGGCAAGGCGGACGCAAGGCCCGCCCCTACGAGACACGCGCTACATCTGACGAAATCCAGAAAATACGAGACGAAGGATTTACTTATAAAAAAAAGCCCGGCAAAAGTTGCCGGGCTTTTTATATCATCAACCATCTCACGCATCCTTGCCGTGACAGTTCTTGAACTTCTTTCCACTTCCACAGGGACATGGATCATTTCTTCCAACCTTGGGGCCGACCTTGACCGGCTCCTGCTTCACCGCAACATCTCCCGAAGACGGGTCAAAATAATCCTTTTCATTAGCAGCGTAATCATCACCGGCGGCTTCTACCGCTAATTTGTTAGAGCGCATCTTACTCATATCCGTTTTCTGTTCCTTACCCTCATGGATAGGTGCACTTTGTTCAACTGGAATCGAACTATGACAGAGAAAAGAAACAATGTCTTTATTTACTTCACTATCCATCTGACGGAAAAGACTAAACGCTTCAACCTTGTAAATGACCAGAGGATCTTTTTGCTCCAGGTAAGCGGTTTGCACACTCTGTTTCAGATCATCCATTGAGCGAAGATGTTCCTTCCAGGTATCATCTATCATAGCAAGAGTGATCGTTCTTTCCAAGGCGCTTGTAAGCTCGCGGCCATTGCTTTCAAGTGTCTTGCTCATGTTGCACAAAACCTGGATGCCTTTACGGCCATCAGTAAATGGCACCACCACATTTTCAACATGGCTACCCTGGTTTTGCCGGATATTCTTGAAAACAGGCACGGCAGTCTCACTCATGTCGTCCATTTTTGCCCTGTAATTCGTGATCGCTTCCTGGTAAAGTCTCTCGGTGAGATCATTTATATTGTCTTTCAGAAAATCATCTTCCGGAATAGCGGTTTCCAAACTAAAATTTACGATCACAGACAATTTGAAACCCTGGAAATCGTCCTGTTCGCGGAAAGAGTTTACCAAACCTTCAGCAACAACATAGAATGCATTGTCAAGATCAAGAGCAAGCCTTTCCCCAAACAAGGCATGGTTACGCTTCTCATAAACAACTTTACGTTGTTTATTCATCACGTCATCGTATTCAAGCAGCCTCTTTCTTATACCGAAATTGTTTTCCTCGACCTTTTTTTGAGCTCTTTCGATCGATTTGGTGATCATGCTGTGCTGGATAACTTCGCCCTCTTTGTATCCCATCTTATCCATGAGGGAAGCGATACGGTCGCTACCAAACATACGCATGAGATCGTCTTCCAGTGAAGCATAAAACTGCGTTGTTCCAGGATCACCCTGACGACCGGCACGACCACGCAACTGCCTGTCTACACGACGGCTTTCATGTCTTTCCGTGCCAACGATAGAAAGGCCACCTGCTTCTTTTACGCCGGGTCCCAGTTTGATGTCCGTACCACGACCGGCCATATTTGTAGCGATAGTTACGGCACCGCTCAGGCCGGCTTCGGCCACAACCTGGGCTTCTCTGGCGTGCTGTTTAGCGTTCAGTACATTGTGAGGAATCTTTTTGCCATTCAACATCTTGCTCAGCAGTTCACTTACTTCCACGGACGTTGTACCTACGAGAACCGGTCTCCCATGAGTGCGCAAATTCTCTATTTCATCAATTATCGCGCGGTATTTTTCCCTTTTTGTCTTGTAAACAAGGTCCTGCTGATCTTTTCTTACCATTGGCTTGTTTGTGGGAACCTGCACCACATCGAGTTTATAGATGTCCCAAAGTTCTGCTGCCTCAGTTTCTGCTGTACCGGTCATACCGGCAAGCTTGTGGTACATGCGGAAGAAATTCTGCAGGGTGACAGTCGCGTAGGTCTGCGTTGCGGCCTCAATCTTCACATTTTCTTTCGCTTCTATGGCCTGATGCAAACCATCCGAGTAACGACGTCCATCGAGAATTCGACCGGTCTGTTCATCAACGATTTTTACCTGGCCCTCCATCACCACATATTCTACATCAATGTCAAATAACGTATAGGCTTTCAGCAATTGCTGAACGGTATGGATACGGTCTGCTTTAATCGAATATTCGTTCAGGACCGCTTCCTTTTTATGAAGCTTCTCCTCCGCATCGATCAGTTTGTCCTGATCGAGTTCGGCGAGTTTCATAGAGATATCAGGCAGCACAAAAAACTCCGGATCTTCCCCTGATTTAGTGATCATTTGCAGACCCATATCCGTCAGGTCGACCTGGTTGTTTTTCTCATCAATATTGAAAAACAGTTCAGCGTCAACCTTTGGCATTTCTTTCTGCTGGTCTGCCAGGTAATAATTTTCCGTTTTCTGCAATTTGACCTTGATCCCTGGTTCGCTAAGGAATTTGATCAGGGCGCTGCTCTTCGGCAAGCCGCGAAAGGCACGCATAAGGGCAAGTCCGCCATCCTTGGGGTCATCATTTCCCTCGCTGATTTTTTTCCTTGCTTCCGTAAGGAAGCGATTGATCACCTGTCTCTGTGCCTCAAAAAGTTGAAGCACCCTGGGTTTCAGAATGTGATACTGCTGATCATCACCACGTGGCACCGGGCCAGAAATAATGAGCGGAGTACGGGCATCATCGATGAGAACGCTATCCACCTCATCTACCATCGCATAATGGTGTTTGCGTTGCACCATCTCATCCGGATTGTGCACCATATTATCTCTCAGGTAATCAAAGCCGAACTCGTTATTTGTTCCGTACGTGATATCAGCCAGGTAAGCCTGTCTTCTCTCTTCACTATTTGGCTGATGTTTATCGATACAGTCGACGCGAAGGCCAAGCCATTCGAAAATAGGACCGTTCCACTCGCTGTCCCTTCTTGCCAGGTAGTCATTTACAGTTACAATATGAACGCCTTCCCCAGCCAGTGCATTGAGATAAGCGGGAAGTGTGGACACAAGGGTTTTACCCTCACCGGTTGCCATTTCAGAGATTTTGCCTGAATGCAGCACCGCGCCACCAAGCAGCTGAACATCATAATGGACCATGTTCCAGGTAATGTCTCCCCCCCCTGCGGTCCAGGTATTGGAGAACACTGACTTTCCACCCTCAATTTTTATGTGATTTCTGGTTTTGCTCAGATCTTGATCCAACTCGGTAGCGGTTGATTCCAGCGACTCGTTTTCGGTAAAACGCCGGGCAGTTTCCTTAACAACAGCAAACGCTTCGGGCAATAATTGCTGAAGGATCACTTCAATCTGCTCATCACGATCTTTTTTAAGCTTGTCGATCAGGGTATAGGACGACTCCCGATTGGCCATATCATCAACAGGTAGTGCTTCAGCCTCCTGCTGCTGATTGCGGATGGCTGCATCGATGGTTGAAAGATGTTCTGCAATCCTGGTTCTAAACTCCACTGTTTTCGCTCTGAGCTCATCGTTATTAAGGCTCTGAAATTGCTGATAGAACTGATTGACGTTTTCAACCACGGGAAGCAGGATCCTCACATCTTTCTCTGACTTGCTCCCGCCAAATATTTTTGATAAAAAACCTAACATATCTGATTTATAAATGATTATTAAGAACTTTTAGCTTTTCAACAATGGTGCTAACCTGACTGAATGGTCAAATTGGCATAAGCTGGCAAAGGTAATAAATAACCAAACGCCTGAACCTATCGAAAAAGTCAGTTCTTTGTTATTATCTCAGCAGCGGATTCTTTGGCTCCGACTCGGATTTCTGTGCTGATTGCTTTAACTTCGCAGCGGAAATTTTTGAGGGAAGGGCTCCCCCCTTTCTCAGTCTACAGAAACTTTTTTATTAAATTATGTCAGGAGCTTTAAAGGAAGTAAGAAACAGGATCAAATCCGTTCAAAGTA
>JBDTEB010000227.1:0-3070 GCA_039922795.1 Chitinophagaceae bacterium | reverse complement strand
AGTCGTTTAACCTTGGCCGTTATCTGGTTAAGTCGGAGGTCATTTACTTCGACTTCGTTGTCGAGCAGTTTGAGCATGCTGATATCGACCTTTATCTTTTTTCCATATATAAGCGTGTCTTTTGATTGATCCTGGAGGTATATGTTTTCTATGACGATATCCTTTGGAAAGCCAATATATAAACGCCCTATTTCAACCCTGGTATGCAGTTTATTTTCCAGATAGCCCGTCGCTTTCTTAACGATGAAATTCTGGACGGGTGGAGTTTGAATAAGTACAAGCAGGGTGATGAGTAGCAGAACGACGATGAGCACAGTCCTGAGAAGGATCCTGGCAATTCTTTTTATAATTTGTCCTGAACTGTTTTTTTTCTTTTCTGATGTCATGGCTTATTAAAGATCATAACTGCGCGATTCATTCAAATTTCTCTGTACGGCAGATCAGAATCTGGCCTTGAATGTAACGCCGACGGTTTTAGGATTACCCAGATGAACGGCGCCAAAGTCGAACGCATAACTGATGTACTTTTCATCGGAGAGATTTCGACCCCAGAACATTAGTTCGTAGGATTTGTAAGAAATTCCAAAACGCGTATTAAGCAACTGATAAGGGCTCTGTCTGATCGTGTTGGCAAGGTCGAAATACTGGGTGCCCAGGTAAAACCATTCTCCGCGAAGGAGCAGGTTGACCTCTGCCTTTTTATCGAGTGGCAGGGAGTATTGTGCAGCCAGCATCGACGTCACATCAGGAGTAAACAGCTGGCGCTTCCCCTTCAGGTTATTCACCGTTCCGTTCTGAGACAGTTTCAGCACGTCGTAAGTAGCCTTGTTTATGCCAAAGTTCCACTCCACCTGCAAACCTTTAACGGGCGTTGCCTGGAATTCAAGTTCAACCCCGCGACTGATCAGTTTTCCCGCATTGCGGGTAATGGTTACCGCGTCAGGCAACACCAATGTGGGAACCTGCACGTCGTTTACTTCAGTGTAAAAAAAAGAAAGGTTTGCGATCAGCCGTTGATCGAACAAGGAATTTTTAAAACCCAGTTCGAGGTTATTGCTGTATTCCGGTTTGTAGGCAAAAAGCGGCGGCACGGAAGGATCGGACGAGAGTTGGGTGAAGCCTCCTGCCCTAAAGCCCCTGGAATAACTCGCATACACATGTTGTACGTCGGTGAACTTATAGTCAACGATCAGCTTTGGCGACAGGGCTCCGAAATGTGTTTTGGAAGAAGTGTCGGCCTGGGTATTGAAAATGGGAACTGGCGAAGCATCGGGTTGATACTCGCCAAGTACAGACTGTTTTTTAAATTCGTAGTCATATCTCAATCCCCCGGTAATACTCCATTGATCATTTACGGTATAGGTCGCCTGGCCGAATAATGCAGATCCAAAATTTTTACCTTTTGATGTTCCGATAACGGTGAAAAATGAATCTGGAGCACCGACGAGCGCGGCATCCTTACCAAAATGGGTTCCCTGTTTAACCGGGTTATCCTGGTAAAATGCGTACAACCCGGCGGTCCATTGCCATGGCGAATTTTTTAGGTTTGGAGACGACAGCCGTATCTCTTGTGTGAGCACTTTTAGTTTGTTCCATTTGTTCCCGTAATTGTTAACTACGGTCACCCCGTCAATTGGCGAAAAATCTCCATCAAGCGGTTTGGTATAATACCGGTGGTTGGACTGGTAAGAGGTCTGGGCAGAAAAATTGACGTTTTTGCCGGTATGATTCATCGAAAAGGAAGCGTTGAGCGTATTGTCGACCATCTTTGACACCGCATCCTGGCTTAGATGAAAGGGATTTGCAAAGGCTGACTGAACATCTGAAGCCAATGGAAATGGTCCGTTATTGCGATTCAACTGGTGTTTTACATTGCCCGAAAATACCCAGCGAGAGTTTGCCTGGTAGCGAAGCGTATAATTTCCGGTGAGGCTATGCTGATCTTCGAACCGGGTATTATAATAGTCGTTGCGATAAAATCCGTTGCGGGTGTCGTACACTTCAGCTACTCCAAGATACAGTTTATCCTTTACCAGCGGGGCCTGGAAACCTGCGGCATACCGCTGCTGACCATAGTTTCCAACATTGATCTCGGCAAACCCGTTGGGCACCGATGAAGGTTGCCTGGTAATAATGTTGATCACTCCACCCATCGCGTTTCTACCATAAAGAGTCCCCTGTGGTCCACGGAGGATCTCGATGCGATCAATGTCTATCAACTGAGCAATATAGGTGTCAAGTCCGAACTGGTTTACACCGTCTATATAAGTGGCTATCGCCGGATCATAAGATGTAGTGGTAATCCCCCTTATGGAAGTAACGTTTCTGGCGTCGCCGGGATCGGCGGAATAAAGATTGGGAACGATACCGGTGAGATCGCGGGCGTTCCAAAGCCTGTACTGATCAACCTTTCTTGAGGAAATGGAACTAATGCTGGCAGGGATTTGCTGCAACGCCTCTTCTCTTTTTTGCGCCGTAACGATCACTGCATCGAGCTGCCTGGCAGCCTCTGTTAAAACAATACTGAGTGCCTCGGCATTTTCCGAAACAGTAAACGTCTTGATTGTATTTGCGTAACCGATGGCGGTAATTTCTACTCGATAGCTACCTGCCGGTACATCCCTGATGCTAAAAACACCCCGTGTCGACGTCTGGGTGGTAAAATTTGTATTCATCAAATGAACGGTGGCAGCGGGAACGGGTGTGGAAGCGGCGTTTACCACTGTGCCCCTAATTTCCACCCGTTGCTGTGAAAACGAGAACAATGTGGTTAAACAAATTACGATGATAAATAACAATCGTTTCATAAAAAATCTTACAGGTTAAGGCCGGATTTGCCCGGCTGGATTCTTTGCAAATGTATTGGAAAAACGTGCAGGAAATATTTGCAAGAATTGCCGGTGCAGTTAGAACTACATATTTAACCTTGATGAAAAGATTGTTTATCCGGTTGTCAGAACACCGGGAATTATACAGGAGAGATCTACAACTGGAATCGGAAGTTAAAAATCTGAGTATTCTGCAGGAAATAAAAACTGTGTATCATTTCTCGAGACGTTGTTTTTATATA
>JBDTEB010000226.1:0-8510 GCA_039922795.1 Chitinophagaceae bacterium | reverse complement strand
AACCGTAGTATTTTTGGAAGAGCCTGGTCATAGTATCGACATCATTCAGGCAGCCGTTGAGGTTTTTCAGCTCTCTGTCTGTACATACCTGGCAGGTTGCCCGGGTGGTACCCTCGAGGTAGTTGTTTATGCCGATACAAAACATATACTTTGTACCACGGGGCTGCGACAAAGCACTGTTGCCTGAAATAATAAAAATGGCAAGAAGCAAAGAGGCGTGAAAACTTTTCCATTTCATATGCAGTAAACAATATACCGAATATAATCGGAGATTCACAAGGGGCCTCGTTTTCAGTTGTAAGGGATAAACACTAATTTAGGTTTTCTAACCACCCCAGATATGGCTGCAGATGAAAAAACTGTTTTTCTCACTCGCTTTATTGCTTTCTCTCCATTCGCTGTTTGCTCAAGGCCGTTATACCGACAGTTTGAAGCAACTGATTCTATCGGAAAAATCAGATCTTGTAAAGGTAGAACTGATGAAGCAGCTATGTTTTTATTACGAAGATTCGAAACCTGATAGCGCATTGATCATAGCGCAGCATGCTTATTTTTTGGCCATTAATGCAGGATATAAAAAGGGAGAATCGGGCGCGCTCCGGCAGATGTCCTCCGCCTATAAAAACCTGGGTAATTTTTCGAAATCTCTTGAGTCAGCCCTTACCCAGCTCACCCTTGAAGAATCTTTTGGAACACCCGCCACACTTACCGTTGCCTATCTTTCCATGGCCTCGCTGTATGATGATTCGAAGGATTTCGACAAGGCCTTAATTTATGCGAAAAAAGCAGAGGTACTTATTGCCGAAAACAAGTTGGGCGTATATGCGCCATATGGTATGCTTAACCTCGGGGATATTTATGAGAAGAAAAACCTGCTTGATTCGGCAATCCTGTATACGCGCCAGTGTCTAAATATTTCCACGCAGGCAGGTAATGCCTTACTCACGGGAACGGCACTGAATAATCTCGGTAATATTTATACTAAGATGGGCAATTACCCCGAGGCACTTAAAAATTATTATGCAAGTGTTCCCTATGAGACGGGTTCAAATAATTACCTCACCTATGTTGAAACCACATTGGGAATAGCCAAAGTATATGAACAAACCGCCCAAATGGATTCCGCATTTTATTACGGCAAGAAAGCGTTTGCCGTTGCGAGCGAAAATCAATTTACGGTGAGAGCGATGAACACTAGTTCTTTTCTATCGCGTTTGTATAAAAAGAGTAAAAATATTGATAGTGCGTTTGCTTACCAGGAGATCATGTCCGTGCTGAAAGATTCAGTGGAGAGTACCGAAAAGATTCGTGAATTAATGAATATTAGTTCGGCGGAGCAGACACGACAGGCCGAGATTGAGCAAAAAAAGCTGGAAGAGATTCAAGATAGGAAGGCGAAGCTCCAGTTGCTGTTTATCGGTATCATGATTCCCCTTTTCTTCTTCGCAAGTATCTTTATCAGCAGGAAGAAAGTGCCTAAAAAGGTGATTGAGCTTATGGGGATCATATCAGTGCTGCTGTTTTTCGAATACATCACCCTAATGCTTCATCCATTCATCGCTGAAAAAACACATCACAACCCGATCATCGAGATTATTATACTTATGGCTATCGCTGCCATCATTTCACCTACACACCACCAGATTGAACACTGGCTACTGAAAAAGCTTGGAGCGTATAATTATTTGAAGCATAATAATACGGGAAACGATCCTGTCAAAAATGTCACAGAAGCGGAAACTGCCACCCCTGTGACATAAAATTTAATGGTTGTTCTGCAGGGGTTAGTTGCGTGGAACTTTAGTGTCTCTTCCCGTATCTGTAACAGGCATAGTGTCCATTGCCGGCGGGGTGTGCATGGTGTCCATTGGGGCCATAACCGGCGAGTCTGAGGTTGTTGTTTTAGTAGTTGCATTGTCATTACAACTGCTGATTGCGATGACCGCAAACACCAGCAAGGCAGCTAACCCTTTCGAGAACCGGGAGATTTTCTTTGTCATAAAAATAAATTTTAACTAAAATAAGATTATTATGCAACTCTTTTGTAGAGCGTATTGGGGATTTGATTTTCTCTTGCTTTTTTGGGTTTTCGGTAATATTTGACCAGTCATAATACGGGACTTCAAATCAATGTAAATTCGCTGCAAATGAAATAATTAATGTTTCGCCACGAAGGAAAAAGTAGAACATATATTCATAATCTACGGTTAGCCTCAATACTTTCATTTGTTGCTGGCATTGTAAATGTCAGCGGTGTACTGTCAGTAAAAGTGCTCACGACAAATATAACGGGTCATTTTGCCTTTTTTGCCGAAGACTTGTCGAACAGGAATTATACACTCGCCATTGGAAGTTTACTTTTCATTTTATCCTTTTTGATTGGTGCGTTCGTGTCGAACGTTTTGGTAGAAATAGTCTCACGGGTAAGGCCCCGGTATTCCTATACTTTTCCCATTACCATTGAAATCATTATTTTATGTGTCGTTGGATTATTTGGAAGTGGGTCGGAACTGTCCGTTTTCAAAAGCCAGGTAATTGCCTGTTCATTGCTTTTTGCCATGGGATTACAAAATGCATTAGTGACAAAAGTATCTCAGTCAGTAGTAAGAACCACCCATTTGACAGGTCTGTTTACTGACCTGGGGATTGAACTTTCGCAATTATTTTTCTACCGGAAAACGGGAGAGTTTAGACAATTGTCCAGGAGTATCTATTTAAAGCTGGCTATCATTAGCTGCTTCTTTTTCGGCTGCCTTTCGGGTGGATTTATTTACCTTAGTTTTGCGCTGCTTACCCTGGCAGTCGCTGCTGTTTTTCTAATTATCGCTCTGGCCTATGACACGCTTCGCTTCATTTATTATCGGTTAAAACGGAAAGTGCAGTCGCGGTAATTTCCTTTTTGATTGTTATGTTTTCAGCAAATCAGCTTGTTCCGGGTTAATAATTGAATTAACACTGTATAACTTATCATTGTATCGTTTACATAGGTCACCAAATGGGCCATTTTGATCTTACGATTTGATTTCAATGTGTCTTGCAAGGTAAACTCTGAGCTGGCAGGAGGTATGACTACAGCATGTATGGTAAGCATTTACATGGATAATGCGTTTCGAAGATTCCCGGTCTGCGGTCAATATCACTGTTCATGTTCATTACATAGTATGGACGGTTTGACCCTGTCTCCTCAGGCTGCAATACATGTCATGCATAACCTGCATGTGTGGTGCAGTAAGCACCGCAAGCCCTAAAAACAGATATCCCGCGATGGCATTGCTACTGATAAACATAATGCCTGCAAATCCAAACAAGGCAATCCCACCAACAGCTACAAGGCTGTACAGTGCTATCTCCCTCTTGATGCTATATTTTGTATACGCATTGTTTTTTCTTAAGTAGGCCGTGATATTAGCGAGAGACAAAACCGAATGCCATACCACGAAATAAAATGTGAAACCAAGCAGCATGGGGAGATTAAACAGGATTAATAGAATCGCAGCGAACCGAACTAAAAACTGTCCTCTGTCATCATTCGCACCAGGATTTCTGTTAAGAAGAAAATAAATAAAAGTTGATGTAAAAAATAATATTCCGGAAACAGCAATGATATTGTAGCGTTTTCTATCAAGCCAGTCGATAACTACTGAATGCTGTTTACCTGCACTGAATAACTGAAACAATGGTTTTACTGCTTCAAAATGCGGCAACACGATAACGGAAAGGATCAGCAACCCATAGGAGATCACAAATGCTTTGCCCGACAGCGTGTTGGTTTTGAACTGATGTAAATCAGTTTCGCCGAAATGATACGCCGCAAAAAGGATGAACAATAGATTACCAGTTAGAGGGAAAAACCACAGGATTGCCCCAAAAGTAAACAGTCTTAAAATATACACTGCCAAAAAACGAATTTTAGAAAAAAGCTTTTTATCGCTGTTTGCATTTTGTGTGGCTACCAGTACATCTGCCGCGCCATGAGGCACACCCAACAAAAGTATTCCGAAAAGAAAAATAATGAATTGTGTATTGTTATCAAGGGGTAATATATATTGTTGAATAATCACCAACATACCACCTGACAATAATAATACAATCTTTAGCATACAAGTGCTTTCAAATTAGTTTTAAAAAAAAGTAAGTGCAATACAATGTGTACTGCACTTCTTAACGCGAGTTAGGCCTGGGATACGGATGCCGTCTTATCAGATTGCGCCAGTGAATAAATCACCAGCCCGAATCCAATTTTATTAATGGCATCACCAATGTTGTAAATAATATCCATCGAGAGGCCTTCAAAAATCCGGAAGCCAAAGAGCCCACCTGCGGTACCGGCTATGTAACCAATTGGATAAATGGCCCATCCAACCAGCACAAACCAACCCAGGGTTTTTACTGCTTTCGCAACTGCCGGTCCTGCATTACCCGCAAGTGTGGCCACTTCCCCAAACCAAACCAGGTACACAATGTAGAAATAGGCAAGTCCGCTTACCAATCCCCAAATCCAGCTTTGGGTTTCGTTACCGTAAATGGCTTCGCCAATATATCCGGTTACCAGCATTATGAGAGATGCTGTAATAAGTTTCCAGAGCAGTCCTGGCTTACCACCAACCTTTTTAGTAATAAGGTAAAACTCCACACACATTAAGGGTACAGTTAAAATCCAGTCAACATAGCGAAAGAATACAGGAGATTCACCTGTGTCCAAATTGTACCCTCTCATGTAATAATAATGTACGGCAGCAATGAAAGTAATAAGACCAGAAACAAGCACGGATGTTCGCCACTTTTGCGGCACATTGTTCAACTCCAAAAAGAAGAAAACACTGGCGGCCATCATGGCCATGGTGCCTACGAAAAATGTGAAGGCCACATAGTTACTGTTTAAAATTGGGAGAATCCCCAGGAATGTCGGGTGCATATAAGAAACATTTAGTTTACAACAGAAGAAGAAAGACGGATAAGCGAAAGACGTGATTGTTTAACAATTCGTCAAAAAGTATAAACAGTCTTTATTTCTAAAAGGTTTAACATTTCAGAAATTTTTGAAAGCTCAGTCTTATTAATTCTGGTAGGACTGTAAAAACCGTGCTTTTGTTAAGTATTTTGCCTAGAAACATCGGGGATTCGTGAACAAGGCCCTACCGTTGAAAAGATCGGCGCATAATCCCGCAGGTCTTTCAACTCCATTAAACCAAAACATTCATTCACTAATGTGGTGCGAAAGAGCTGATAGCCAAAAGTATGGCCCACATATACGAAGGTTAATGGGGTAGTATTGGGGCGGGGCGCCGGCAACGTATGAAATAAACTATTCCCCGCAGAATGCCTGATAGAGGGAATACCTATCGTTGGTTAAAAGAATAGTTTCATAATTTTGGCTGACGCTTTTAATGGTAACGATAATGCAAAAATTTCCGAAAGGTGTCATTCTTTCATTGATTTCAAAAAGCGTTTTATTTTCTTACCATGTACGAGCAGTTTTAAACTGTTTCTTTTCATAGAAATATGTGGTCGGTTCCTTTCATCGTCACCCTGGCCTAATTTGTAGCTGGCTATAATATTGGTGTATGATAGGATGCCAATAATGTGTTGCGTCTCGTTTGACAATACGGGAAGTACATCTACATTTTCATCGTTCATAATTTCAATGGCTGTTCGCAGGCTATTGATATTTTCGACAGATATATGTTTCTCTTTAATCAGTGCTTCCAGTTTTGTTTCGGGTGCATTGATTTTGTTGTACAATTGAGAAGAGCTGATAATACCCACGTACTCTTGATCCGTATTTGACACTATAAAATAATTGCTTTTATAATCGGGTTCTTTTTCCAGCCAGTCAATCGTTTCCTCAATGCTATTATCTGCACTTAATATCAGACCATTATTATCCATCACCTGGTCCACATTAATTTTATCTAAAATATCCGGTTCATAGGAATCCGGCGTTTTTACCCCCCTCCGTGCTATTTTCTCTGTCATGATGGTATTTTCCATCAGGAAAAAAGAAATGAAATAGGAAGCGCTGCATGTTGCCAGTAAGGGTAAAAGAGCATTGGACTGTCCTGTGGTTTCCAACGCAAAGATTATGGACGTCATAAATGCCCTTGAAGCACCGGCAAACATGGCTGCCATACCAACCAGGGCGGCTAGCGGGATGGTTACGCCGGATGAAGGAAATAGATATAGCACAAGGCTGCCCATCACAGCGCCTGTTGCTCCACCGATGGTGAGTAATGGTGCCAGGGTACCACCTGATGTGCCACTGCCCAGGGCGACAGACCAGGAAACGAATTTCAACAGGCAGAGTGATACAACCAATTGAATAGTCATGCTTCCGGAAAGTATGTCCGTGATATTACTATAGCCGACGCCCAAAGTTTTGGGTTCAAAATAGCCAATAATACCAACTACGATTCCTCCTATTGCGGGCCACCACATCCAATGAACCGGCAGTTTTTCAAAGCCATCCTCTATCAGGTAAACAATTTTTGTTACTCCGACAGATAAGAGACCGATGACGATACCCATCACACTATACGCAAAGAGAGCAGTGTTGCTTGCTGTTGCTATAATACTGCCGGTCGCAAAAACTGGTGCCTGGGCAAACAATATATGATGACCTGCAGCACCCGTTATGCAAGCCAATGCAACGGGTATAATGGAGCGCGGCGAAAATTCAAAAAGCAGTAATTCAATTGCAAGGAAAATAGCAGCAATAGGGCTGCCGAAGATTGCCGCCATACCTGCGGTGGCCCCAGCTGCCAGCAAAACTTTTCGTTCGTTGTGCGATACCTTTAACAGTTGTCCAAGTGTAGAGCCAAGGGCACCACCGGTGGCAATTATTGGCCCCTCCGCACCAAAGGGTCCACCAGAGCCGATTGAAATAGCAGAGGAGATTGGTTTAAGATAGGTAATGGTCGGTTTAATTTTACTTTGATTGGTAAGGATTTGTTCCATTGCTTCCGGAATGCCATGTCCCCGGATAGCTTTTGACCCATATAGTGCCATTAAGCCAACAACAATTCCACCCATCACCGGAATAAGTATTACCCAGAGACCCAGGGAGTTTCCCACCGGACTTGCGTCTTCAAAAGAAAACTTTCCATAAAATGCGATGTTCGTGATAAAGCTGATTAAATGGACCAATAGCTTTGCGACAAAGCTGATAGCCACGGCAATTATCACAGCTAGTAAGGAAATAAGCAGGAGGCGTTTTTTATCGTCTGTGGCTTTTGTTTGAATATTTTCAGCTTCCAGCGTCGTGTTTAAAGAAACTGAAATAGGTATACCATGTAAAGCAGATTTGTTCATTTGCATTTATTAATATTATTTTTAATTCACGTCCATCATGCGGCTTGCCGCAGCGCAGGCATGTGTTTACTGTCCTCCTTTGGTAAGGCCATTAGAAGAATTAACGTCGAGACCGTCTATTTGGATCGTCTGCTTTTGACTTAATTTACCAGGTTAGAGTTGTTAATCTATTCTAGTTTGACGTCGGCAAACTTCAATGACACTGTTCTGGTTGAGCCTCCATGTTCAATAAGAATACCATTGCTACTTCGGGAGAGGGGTGGTATATCTTCCGGAGTAAAATAGCCCAGGGTAAATTTCAGCTGATTAATTTCGCCCGTCACCGTTTTTAAAATATTGTTATACCTGATTTTTAAAATTCCACTCACAACATTAGTTTGGGTTGAAATGGCCGAGGACCCGTCAATAAATGTTTGACCATCTCTAATGTTGAGTATTGTACTATTGGTTAAAGCATACTGTGCAGCAAGGGTTTCAAATGTCGTGTTATTCAATATAATAGAAATGGATGGCCGAAGATTTGTAATGGAGGAGTCATAAAATGAAAAGACACTGTTGATTCCGCTTCGCTGCACGGAAAACCCAACCTTATTACTGGAATTGACACTGTATAGTTTACCATTGTATCGTTTATACAGGTCGGAGAATGGACCATTTTGATATTGCGATTCGATTTTCAACGTGTCTCGTAAGGTAAATTCCGATGTAGCAGGAGATATGACTGCCGGGGCACTATTACTACCCTTGTTACAGGAAAATAACAGAATGGTACTTGTCACTACTACGAGGTAAATGATACTGGTAAAATAAAATCCGGTCTTTTGCATAGCTCAAAATTAACTACTGTACTAATAGTCTGCCCTAAGTCATTTACCTTGATACTCAAACCGATATTAGCGGATTGGCGTGTGCTCTATTTGTTTATCTTAGGATCTTTCTTTCAGAGCCGGGTTAGCGCGGAACCTTTATGAGCGGCAATATGATCCGTCTTGCTGCTTTTTATTTCATACTGCGGATCCGCGGCGGTCGCGTGGTGGGTGTAGCCTTTGTAATTGAAATCCTGGGTATGGATTTTAATGATCGTTCCGGAAACGCGTCCGGCTTCGGAGTTCCAGCTGACCTGGTCGCCTATTTTAAATTCAACTTTCATCAGTACGTTTTTTATTGGTGCATTTATTCTTCATCCGAATACACTAATTCGC
>JBDTEB010000225.1:0-3029 GCA_039922795.1 Chitinophagaceae bacterium | reverse complement strand
ATCCTTGAAGAACGCGATCGCCTCAATGTTTCCGTCGCCGCCAAACTCGTTGGGCTCCCATTCACCGGCCTTGCGGGAATAATTAAGTTTGAGCATCGATGACACCGCATCAACACGAATTCCGTCTGCATGAAATTTATCCAGCCAGAAGATGGCACTGCTTATCAAAAACGATTTTACTTCTCCCCTCTTATAATTAAATATATACGAACTCCAGTCCGGGTGATAACCCTTACGCATATCCGCATATTCATAGGTATGGGTTCCATCGAACATATAAAGTCCGTGTGCATCATATGGAAAATGTGACGGCACCCAGTCAAGGATTACACCGATTCCGGCTTTGTGAAAGGCCTCTGTGAGAAACATAAAATCCTGCGGTGATCCGAAGCGGGAGGTGGGAGCGAAAAAGCCTGTGCCCTGGTAACCCCAGCTACCATCGAAAGGGTGTTCCATTACCGGCATAAATTCCACATGCGTGAATCCCATTTCTTTTACATAGGGAACCATTTTATCTGCAAGCTCATGATAGGTAAGGTATGAGGCCTCGTCATCGGGATCGGGACGCATCCAGCTGGCAAGGTGCACTTCGTACACACTCCAGGGTGCTTTTAAAGAATTATGAGAAGCTCTTTTCTCCATCCATTGTTTATCGCTCCAGGTATAATCAAGACTCCAGGCGATGGAGGCCGTTGCAGGCTTGAGTTCCCAGAAGCTCGCCAGCGGATCGCCTTTATCCGTCTCTATTCCATTGGGTGCAATGATGTGGTATTTGTATGCTTCACCCATGGCGAAACCGGGGATGAATCCTTCCCAGATACCACTTTTATCCCAACGCGGAAATAAGTTAAACTCTTTATTTTTCCAGTCATTGAAGTTTCCCTTTACCGAAACGTTCGAAGCGTTGGGAGCCCAGACGGCGAAATACGTACCCACCGTATCGTTCACTTTTATTTCGTGCGAGCCGAACTTTTCGTATAGCCGGTAATTGGTACCATTCTGAAAATTATGTACATCTTCTTCGGTTAATAAAGAATAGTTCCAGACTGGCTTCGTCGTATCGACAAAATTTTGCTCTTCGTAAAGTTTCATATCGGCGGCTGTTATTGGGACAGAAATGTTTCGTTTTCTGTTTCGACGTTATTTAATATCTATTTATGGAAACTATAACAAGGTGCATCAATAAGCGTTACGAATTAAATAATACTTTTCGGGAATCGTTTCTGAAGGTATTATTTCCCTGCGATCGACCTGCATGGAATATTGATACTTCAATAACCCCAAACCAATGTACCAAAACGCGCTGAAAATTCCAGTCTGCAATTTGTTCTTGTGCCTGCTATTTTTACTGTTCCTTTCTTTTCGTTTGATCGCCCAAAACCCGGTGATCAGAGGCCAGATAATAGATTCCAGTGAAAAGAAAAATCTCGTTAATACCTCCATCAGCATTCTGAGGAAAAGCGATTCCGTACTGGTTGCTTACACACGTAGCGACAAGTCGGGCAACTTTTCCATAAAACCACTTGAGCCGTTAAAGTACATCGTAATGGTCTCACATCCAAGGTATGCGGATTACATCGAATCTCTTGATCTATCTTCAAATAATAAGCCTGACCTTGGCAAAATTTTCATGACATTAAAAAGCCAGTTGCTCCAGGAAGTGATTGTAAAAAATGTGGGAGCTATCAGGATCAAAGGAGATACGACAGAATTTAAAGCCGACAGCTTCATGCTGCGGCCAGGAGCAACGGTGGAAGATATGCTGAAAAAATTACCCGGTATGCAGGTTGACAAAGACGGTAAAATCGTGTTCCAGGGCGAGGCCGTGCAGAAGGTTTTGGTTGATGGTGAGGAATTTTTTAGCGACGACCCTACGATCGTCACAAAGAATATGCTGTCCGAGGCAATTGATCGTGTGCAGGTGTATGATAAGAAAAGCGACCAGGCGGCATTTACTGGTATAGATGATGGTCAGAAAACAAAGACCATTGATCTTAAACTAAAAGACAGCCGTAAGAAGGGATATTTCGGAAAGGTCGAAGTGGGATCGGACATGAGTAAATTCTGGGATAATAAAGCGATGATAAACGCCTTTAAGGGCAAACGAAAAATAGCTGCTTTTGGCTTGATGTCAAATACCGGGAACACGGGATTAAACTTCGACGAAGGCATCAACTACGGTTCAAGTGGCGGACTGGACATGGGCGTTAGTGACGATGGTGGCATGTACATGAGCTATTCCGGTGGTGGCGATTATGAAGATGATTATGGTCAGGGACTTTCAAAAGCCTGGAACTTTGGAGGGCTTTACTCAAACAAGTGGAACGAGGATAAACTGTCTGCGAATACAAGCTATCAGTTTAAAAAAATGAATACGGAAGCCGGAGAGACCAACCAAAGCAAATACATTCTTCCCGATACCTTATATTATAATAACTCCATTGGAAACAGCTACAAAAGCAGGGTCAAAAACAGCCTCAGCGGCACTTACGACTTTAAACTTGATTCGAGCTCGACATTGAAGATCACTGCCAATGCATCAACCGGAACCACCAGCAGCACGGGTTCTAACTATTCTGAAGCACTCGATGCGGACGGAAAATTTGTGAACACGAGCACAAGGAACACCAGTTCTACCGAACAGAACAAAAATTTAAACTCCAGTCTGATTTACAGGAAAAAGTTTCAAAAGCCGGGCCGTACTATTTCGGTGAGTGTGAATCAAAGCTATAATAATAAAGATTCAGACGGCTTCCTGGTTTCCGATTACAAATATTTTGACATAGCGGGTACCATCAAGAGCGAAACAAGGGCCGATCAGCAAAAGATCCGGGAAACAAACAGCTCTTCCGTGAACGGGCGAATAGCTTATACGCAACCCATCAGCAAGCTATCTATTCTTGAATTCAATTATGGTCTGGCCAACAGCAATGGAATTTCATCCGTAACGTCATTGGCTAAATCCAATATCGGTGGCAAATATGAAGATTTGATCGACTCCCTGACCAATAATTACGGACTGAACGTAC
>JBDTEB010000224.1:0-8678 GCA_039922795.1 Chitinophagaceae bacterium | reverse complement strand
ACCGGTAGTCCCGCGCCCACGTTGGTTTCAAAAAGAAATAGCGCGTTGAACTCGGCGGAAAGATTTTTCAAACGGCGATAGTAAGTATAGGGTGAAGAGCAGGCTACTTTATTACAGGCCACTACTGAAATACTTTTCTCCAGTAGTGATTCATAAGTCATCGCCACTTCAGCATTTGCTGTCACATCCGCAAAAACGGTGTTGCGAAGATTTTTTGTTCTGATGGTCTGGATAAAATGATCGAGGTTCATTGCGGAACCGTGCTCCAGCTGATCTTCCCAGCTGTTGAGGTCCATGCCTTCATCAAGGAAAAACATTTTTCGGCTATTGGCCATACCAACCACCCTGATCTGTAAACGCAGATTTTGCTGGAGATAGGCAAGTTGTTGTTTTAATTGTGCAACCAGTTTGCTACCCACATTACCGAGGCCTGCGATAAATAAATGCACCTGTTTGTAAGTGGTCTCAAAGAATTCTTCGTGCAAAACGTTAATTGCTTTCTGTACGTCTTCACGCGAGATCACTGCCGTAATATTCCTTTCGGAAGAGCCCTGTGCGATCGCGCGAACGTTTACTCCGTTTCTGCCCATTGCTCCAAACATCTTTCCACTTACCCCAGGATGACTTTTCATGTTGTCACCAACAACTGCAATTACAGAAAGATCTTTTTCAACGATAAGCGGTTGTACATATCCGTTACCAATTTCCACACGGAATGCTTCGTCGATATGTTCTTTGGCTTTTTCCGCATTATCCTGGTCTACGCCAACGCAGATGGAGTGCTCGGAAGAAGCCTGGGTGATGAGAATCACGTTGATCCTGTTTCCTGAAAGTGCTTCAAACAGTCTCTTGGAGAAGCCGGGGATACCCACCATGCCGCTGCCTTCAAGACTCAGCAGTGATATCCTGTTAATGCTTGAAATACCCCTGATGCCGCCGCCTTTGGGCGTTGAAGAATTTTCGATCAGTGTTCCATGATCGCCTGGCATAAAGGTGTTTTTTATCCATACGGGAATGCGTTTGTTCATCACCGGTTGTATGGTTGGGGGATAGATCACCTTGGCACCGAAATGCGAAAGTTCCATCGCTTCCTGGTAGGAAATATGTTCGATTACTCTTGTGGTTGGAACGAGACGGGGATCTGCTGTGCGCATGCCGGATACATCCGTCCAGATCTCGAGAACGGATGCATCGAGAGCGGCCGCGAGTATAGCGGCGGTATAATCTGAGCCACCCCTGCCAAGAGTTGTAATGGCGCCTGCTTTATCAGCAGCCACAAAGCCCGGTACTATGGTGATCTTTTCTTCTGCGCTGGCAAAATAGTCGCTTACCTGCTGATTGGTTAAAGGGAAATTTACAGCGGCCTGTGTGAATTGAGAATCCGTGCGGATCAGTTCCCGTGAATCTTTCCAGGTATTTTTATGACCAAGTACGTCCAGTCGTGAAGAGAGCAGTTTTGAAGAAATGAGCTCTCCGTAGCTGACGATCCTGTCTTTCGTCATAATGGATAGTTCTCCCAGGAGGAAAACACCGTTGCAGATGTCTTCGAGTTCATTGCAACGTTTCTTTACCCAGCTGAGGAGGCTGCTTTGAATGGCGACGGGGATGAGTGCCTTGGAGGCTTCCAGATGGCGGTTCTCTATTTCCTGTAGTTTCACTTTGTACTGCTCGTCGCCTTTAGAAGCAAGGGTTCCGCAGGTGATCAACAGGTCTGTGATTCCGCCCATGGCCGAGACTACTACAACAATTGAATCAGCGGAAGATGCTTCGCCGATGATGGCGGCTACTTTATTTATATTATCGGCATTGGCCACTGAGCTGCCGCCAAATTTTAAAACCTTCATAATTATTGATTAAATGGAGATGATCAAACAAAAATGCAACAGGGTTTTTCCTGTCGCAGCAATAAGCCCATGGTTTGATATAACATTGTAGAACCCTTAACGGGTCGTGATAGAAATAATAATGATAGCAGGAGTTAATCCGGCTTTGATAGCAGAGAAGTTATATGGAGATGTATTCTTCACTTCAAATAATGATTTCGAAGGTAGGGAAATTAATGAACTAAATACCCCAAAAAAAATTACGCGAGGTTGCGTTCGGATTTTTATATGCTGGTTGCTATATCTTTATACGAGTTTCCACAGAGATAAAAAATATTATGAATATCAGTTCCCAAGACGCCCTGCAGCAGTTTAAAATCAGTGTCGCTCTAAAGTTCCAGCTCTTCAACAGCCTTTTTACATCGCTGCCTTTTCATCGCATAGAACGCACGGGCATAATGCTTACGGTGCTGCTTAACGTTTGTGAAGACGGGTATAAAAAGAAATGGAGCCCGGTACAGATACTAGACGATTTTTTCACGAGACACACATCGCTGGGTACTGAACGCGAAAGGCTTGATGTAATGTTCCGTTTTATCCAGTACGTTGAACGCCAGGTAGTGCTCTTTGATGCGCTGGAAGACGCTGCCTTTAAGGAAGTGAACGATGTAAACGGGATAGGCAGCATGAAACAACTGGCAGAAGAGGTGATCAGTAATAACAAGGAAGGCGAACTCAAGAAAAAGCTGGAGGATTTTGCAATCAGGCTGGTACTCACCGCGCATCCCACTCAGTTCTATCCGGGATCTGTACTTGGCATCATCAACGATCTGTCGAGGGCACTTGCCGAAGGTAATACCAACCAGATCAATACCTATCTGCAACAGCTTGGTAAAACAGCCTTTTTTAAAAAACAGAAACCTACTCCTTTTGATGAAGCGGTAAGCCTGATCTGGTACCTGGAAAATGTATTTTATGCCGCTGCGGGCAGAATCATCAGCGCATTAAAGAACCGGTTTCCCGATGCGGTGCCAGATAGCAATCCGGTAATCACCATGGGCTTCTGGCCCGGTGGAGACCGGGATGGCAACCCCAATGTAGACGCTGCTACCACGTTACTGGTGGCTGAGGCGTTGAGAAACAGTATCATTCATTGTTATTATCTCGATGTGCGAAGGCTCAAACGCCGGCTTACATTCAAGGGCGTCGATGTGATCATGAATGAACTGGAAAAGAAACTATATGACAACCTGTTCATACCGGATCATACCAGCGATCTCACAAAGAGTTACCTGCTCGATTCACTGCTGGAAATCAAGCGCATCCTCATTTATGACCACAACAGCATGTTCCTGCCCCTGGTAGAGAATCTGATCAACAAACTGCTTGTGTTCGGACTTCATTTCACGTCACTTGACATCAGGCAGGAGAGTTCTATTCATAGCAAAGTGCTGGAGGCAGTCGCCTCAACCGAAGATATTCTTCCAAAAAATTACAAGGATCTTACGACTGAAGAGAAGGAAAAGCTAATGGTTACCGTGGGTGGAAATGCCGATGCCGGTTTGTATAGTGACAAACTCGTTAAAGACACGCTGGAAACAATGAAAGCTGTAAAAGTGATTCAACAGCAGAATGGATATGAGGGCTGCAACCGGTATATCATCAGCCAGTGCAACAGTGCCCTGAATGTGCTGGAGGTTTTCGGTTTGTTCAGGATCAGCGGCTGGAGCGAGGATGAAATAAATGTTGATATTGTTCCATTATTTGAAACGGTGGAAGATCTTCGGCATGCAGAAGAGATCATGAACTCGTTGTACACCAACGAAGTTTACCTGAATCATCTAAAACGCCGGAACCGCAAGCAGACCATCATGCTGGGTTTTTCCGATGGAACAAAAGACGGAGGATACATGATGGCCAACTGGAGCATTTACAAAGCCAAGGAATACCTCACTTCGATCTCTTTGAAACATAAAATCGATGTAGTCTTCTTCGACGGCAGGGGAGGCCCGCCGGCAAGGGGTGGTGGAAAAACGCATAAATTTTATGCTTCCATGGGAAAGAATATTTCCAACAAGGAAATTCAGCTCACGATCCAGGGGCAGACAGTGAGTTCAAATTTTGGAACCATTGATTCGGCTCAATTCAACATCGAGCAATTGCTTAACGCCGGAATTTCCAGCGACCTTTTTTCCAATCGTTTTGTGACGCTGCAGGCAAAACAGGAAGCCCTGATCCAGGAGCTCGCAGACAGAAGTTTCGAATCGTATATAGGACTGAAGAATCATCCCGAATTTACCGATTACCTGTTAAATGTGAGTCCGTTGAAGTTTTATAGTGAGACGAATATCGGGAGCCGTCCGGCAAAGCGGGGTGCCTCGTCGAAATTATCGCTGAAGGATCTGAGGGCGATTCCTTTTGTAGGTGCCTGGAGCCAGCTCAAGCAGAATGTAACAGGCTATTATGGCGTGGGTACAGCGTTCGAAGAAATGGATAAAAAGGGTCGTTTTGGTGAGGTAAAGGACTTGTATAGTCATTCACTTTTCTTCAAAACGCTTATTGATAATTGTGAGATGGCGATGAAGAAAAGTTTTTTCCCGCTGACGGAGTTTTTATCCAACCATCCCAAATACGGGGAGATATGGAACATGATTTATGCAGAATATGAATTGACGAAAAAGTATGTGTTCCAGCTTTCGGGAAATACGGAATTGATGGCGGATTACCCGGTTGAGCAGTTGTCGGTTCAGATGCGGGAGCGCATTGTGATTCCGCTGACAACCATTCAGCAGTTTGCTCTTTCCAGGATCAGGGAGATAGATGAAGAGATCAATAACAATCCATTAAAGGAGACATATGAGAAGCTGGTGATCCGATCTTCATTCGGAATAATAAATGCGGGAAGGAATTCGGCATAGGGTGGATTATGAATTCTATTTCACCTGGAAGGGTTGCCGCTTCGCGGCAATACTGGTATGGCGGTGTGGCTACAAATGGGTAGCCCGTACCGGGCATGCCGGTTGATCAAGGGGTATGTTAGTGTTTTGGTATTTGATGAATGGTGTGTTTGATGCATGTTGTGGAAGAGGTGTCCAATATTGTGCAGTTTTTCATTCTTTGCGATCGTTGAATATGTGTTCAATGTTATTGTGATTTGGCATTTATTGCGATCGTTGAATACGTGTCCAATGTTATTCTGATTTGGCATTTATTGCGATCGTTGAATGGGTGCCATTTATCATTCCGTCTTGCATTTAATCGATAATCCTTTCGTCAAACGCACAACCACTGTCTGCAGCGTGCCCGGTACGGGCTACCCATTTGTAGCAACAATTGCACACAGGACTATTGCCGCGTAGCGGCGACCCTTAACCTTCTGAACCTTTTGCCTTGCTCTAACAATCACGAATACCCGAAATTAAAAAGGGGCGCCTCAACGGCGCCCCTGGAAATAAATGGTGGAACTGATTAAAACTGGTAAACAGCCGCGACAAGGAAATTGGCTGCACCTGATTTGGCAACGCCATTTTTATCGATAAAAACTCCTTTGTTGCTGGCATTGTCAAGCCTGATCTCGGGAATGATCACAAGATTATCAATCTTGAAATTGCCCGATAGCGTGGTAGCGAAAATTTGTCCACCCTCTGCAGCACTGCTGAAAACCTTTACCTGGTGCTTGTCGCTAAATAATTCACCTCTAAGGGTCAATCCAAACCAGGGTTTAGGATCGAGATTCAGGTAAAGCGCAGAACCCCACCAGCTCAGGTTGGCACCGTAACTGCCATTGGGTGCCCGAAATTTTGAATTGCTTACGGTGCCATTGTACGCCACAGAGAACTTGCTGGCAAGTTTAGCCGTAAGTACCAGGTCGATCTGGTTGTTCTTCGTATAATTTGGGAACTGACCGGCAACGAAATTCAGGTAGCCCTTTACATTGTCAGACGCCGCCAGGCTATACTGTGCAAGCAAGAATTTTTTGTTTGCTCCGGTTTGTGGGACAGTTTTATAATCCGTAGGATTGGCAATTCCGACCATAAAGCCGTTTTTGCCCGCCGTAAACTCAGCTTTAACACCGGTATGAAAAAACGGTCCGTTGGTGAACATGTACGACATACTGTAATTCCTGTTGCCGATCGGGTCCAATACTTCATAGCCAATATGTGTTGACCAGCTGCCAGCCGTGAATTTCACCCAGTCTGCAGGGGCATAGGAAACATATAATTGTTTTATCGATGCCATTATGCCTGCGTCATTGTACGAAAAATCCTGCGCACGTTTACCAAAACCAAGATCTGCCACCATGGTCACTTTCGAAATCTTGTGTTCAATTTTTACAGAGGCCATACCCAATTCAAAGGAATTTTGCGACTGGGTAAAACTGGTCAGTCCGTTGGCCTTTTTTTTCGCGAAATCATATTTATAATAAACATCGGCATTACCGGTAATCGTAGTGGACGATTTTGGTAGGTCTGTCGCCGTTTGTGCAGTAGCCGAAAGGAACGTTGCAGAAGCGATTAATAGTGATAATAAATTCTTGCCAGCCATTTTTGAATGAGTTTAGTTTTACAATATATCCCGGTGGGACAATAAGGGTGCAGATAAGTTAAGAGAGTCGTTCTTTAGCGAATCACAGTGCCTGCACTGCCAGTTAAAGTAAGGTGAGGAGTGCGTTTGAGGCAAATAGACCGGGTTGAAAATATGTCAACGCCGCGATGGCATTTCGAAAAAAGCAAACAATGACCCTGCCATTTTGAAAGACCGGCGCTTTCAAAATGACAGGGTCATTATTCATAACTCAGTAAGACTATTTGACTTTCTTTGACACGGAACAGGATTTCTTAAACAATAGTGAGACAAACTCGGATGCAATAAATTAGGATCAGCTTTCCTGATGCTTTTCATGAAGGCGTTATTTCACTTTATTTAAAATCCAACAATTTCAGCAGTTCCTCTTTCTTCTTCAGTAAGTTTTACCCTGCCGTTGCCCGAAACCAAAAGTGTTCCCTGCATATATTTTTCGTTGTGCTGGGATGCATCAAGCCCCATTTCTTCTTCTGCAGAAGAAACCCGGATTGGCTGAATAAGGTTGATGAATTTGAAAATGAGGTAAGAAACAACAAAGCTGTAGGTTACCACGATCACCATTCCCAGTGCCTGTTTGCCAAAGAATGCCCAGTTGCCATAAAGTGCACCATCAGCGCCTGCACTATTGATCGTTGTGCTGGCAAAAATACCTGTCATCAGCATACCTACCATACCACCAACACCATGGCAGGGGAATACATCAAGGGTATCATCCAGGTTAGATTTCTGTTTGAAATGAACGGCAAGATTGGAAATGATCGCTGCGGCTGCACCAATAAATATACTCTGCGGGATAGGTACAAAACCAGCAGCAGGGGTAATCGCCACCAGGCCGACGACTGCGCCAATACAAAATCCGAGTACAGATGGTTTTTTACCGCGAAGTACGTCGAAGAACATCCAGGAACAACCCGCCGCCGCCGCCGCTGTATTGGTGGTTCCGAATGCAGAAACCGCAATTGCATTTGCACCCAGCGCAGATCCTGCGTTAAAACCAAACCATCCAAACCAGAGCAAGCCGGTTCCGATCAGCACATAGGGAATATTGGCAGGAGGAATCTCTTTATGATCGATATGCACCTGGCGACGTTTGAGCACCAGCGCACCCGCAAGTGCCGCACAACCGGCAGAAATATGTACCACGGTACCACCGGCAAAATCAAGAACACCCATTTTTAGCAGAAATCCGTTTGGATGCCAGGTCCAGTGCGCCAAAGGCGCATAAACCAGCACGCTAAAAAGAGCAATAAAAAGAATGTATGACGTAAACCGGATGCGCTCTGCCACGGCACCAACTACCAGACCGGGCGTGATGATGGCAAACATAAGCTGAAACAGCGCAAACAGCAGCAGAGGAATAGTCATCGGGGCACCGCCCTGCAACATGGGCGCACCGGAACTTACCCCCTTGAAAAACATGAAAGTTGTAGGGTTGCCAATGAAGCCACCGATGTCATCACCGAAAGCTAAACTGAATCCAAAACAAACCCAAAGTACTGAAACAACGCCGGCCGCGACAACGCTTTTGATCATCGTAGAGATCACGTTCTTGCGGTGAACCATTCCACCATAAAAAAATGCAAGGCCGGGAGTCATCAGGAATACGAGCGCCGTGGCCACAATCATCCAGGCGATATCTGCCGGACTATATGTGCCCTTGTCGGCAAATAAAGGAAGGGAAGGAACAAAAATCGCAGCAACAGCAACGATACAAAGCACCAGGAATGGTGCTACCTGTTTGAACGTTAGGCTCTTCATGCAGTGAATATTTTGAATACATTTAAAAAAATAACATAAGATTATTGTCTTGATAAATGTAGATTAATAATCGACAATCCAGATAAAATATTAATATATAATTTTAAATAATGTGTCAGAGCGACATATATCTGGCGTACAATAAAAAAATCTGACAGAAATGTAAAATTACATTCGTCAGATTTTAAAAAAAAAGCCACCTTCTGGAATGAAGGCGGCTGCATTTGAAAAGAAATTATGCTCTTTTAAAAATTCAAAACATGATGGTCTTTGGTTTCGAGTAGGGATACACCCATCAGGAACTCGTCAACTTTTCTGGCACATTCTCTTCCTTCGCTGATTGCCCAAACCACCAGCGACTGGCCTCTTCGCATATCTCCTGCCGAGAATATCTTGCCGATATTGGTCTGGTAGTTGTGTTCGGTAGCCTTTACATTTCCGCGCTCGTCGAGATCAACGCCAAGCTCATTTACAAGACCGTTGTGCTGGGGATGAAGAAATCCCATAGCGAGC
>JBDTEB010000223.1:0-13145 GCA_039922795.1 Chitinophagaceae bacterium | reverse complement strand
GTTTGGCAGGGTCGAACGAGGCTCCTGTTATGCCCTTTTCATAGTCATATCGATGATAGGGAAAATTATTTCCAACAAACAAGGGCCATCCAAAATAACCTGCCTTCTTTGCCTGGTTAAATTCATCATACCCTCGCGGACCGCGGGTTTCCAAGCTGTCGGCCCCTGCGTCCGGACCAACCTCACCCCAATATAAATAACCGTTTTTTGGATCAACAGAAATGCGGTAAGGATTACGGTTGCCCATCACATAAATTTCAGGACGGGTCTTATCGGACTTTTTCGGAAACAGGTTATCTGCAGGCGTTGTGTATGTTCCGTCTTCATTTATCCTGATGCGAAGGATCTTTCCTCTTAAGTCATTCGTGTTACTCGCAGATCTTCTCGCGTCATATTGTAAATGACCGGGAGCGTCATTCAAGGGCGCAAAACCATGGCTTGCAAAAATTTGTTTTGGTTCATCGAAGGGAGTCGAATTGTCTCCGGCAGAAACAAACAAAGTGCGGTCAGCACCGAAAGCCACAGAACCACCGGTGTGGCAGCATATCTCGCGCTGAGAATAGAATTGCAGGATGATCTTTTCAGAGGAATTATCAATGGTGTCGTTGACCAGCGTAAAGCGGGACAGGCGATTGACGGAAGTATCGATCGGACTGTAAAATGCGTAGATAAAATGATTTCTGGCAAAATCAGGATCGGCTTTAATGCCTAGCAAACCTTCTTCTGCATTGACCCCTGGAGTGCTGGTTTTAAAATACACATGTAGAAAACCCACCTGTTTTAATTGTTTCGTTTCATTTTTATACAACATGATCTCTCCCCTTCTCTGCGTTACAATCACGTCCAGGTTTGGCAGTACGGATAATTCGGTGGGCTCGTAAAAGCCACCCTGGGTGAGTACAACTTTTGTAAACCTGTCTTCGTCGGGAGGGTACTGACTTGTGGCCCGGGAATAATCAAGTTCATTATTTTTTCCCACTGCGTATTTGATCCCGCCGAGCAAATGGCCGAGATACAGCGGATCTGCATACGATTCGTCGGTGTGACCAAGCTCGGTGTAAAATGCGCGCCCACCGTCATACTCGTGGTACCAGGCCATCGGGTGTTCGGCACCGTTAGTACCCCCTTCATAGCTTTTTTCGTCAATGCTGATCAGTACCGTAAGATCCTTTGCCAGTTTTTTGAAATTGTACCATTCGTCTGTCCTTGTCCATTTTTCAGGAAGCTGGCTGGTGGAAGGATCTTTGCGATCAGAAACATTTAATGTAGCCTGCTGAATTTTTGGATGACCATTAAAATAACCTCCAACGAGACGTCCATACCAGCCCCAGTCGTATTCGGTATCTGTCGCCGCATGAATTCCCATAAAACCTCCGCCCGCCTGGATATATCTTTCCATGGCTACCTGCTGATGTATGTCGAGAATGTTGCCTGTAGTATTCAGAAAAATGATGGCGGAATATTTTTTCAGGCTACTGTCGGTAAAAACAGAAGCATCCCGGGTAGTATCCACCTGCATGCCATTTGATGCGCCAAGTGCCTGGATCGCAGCTAGTCCTTTGGGAATGGAGCTGTGATAAAATCCACTGGTTTTAGCAAACACCAGTATGCGTGTTGTGTCCCTGTGAGACTTACAGGATGCAAAAAGAGCGAGAATAACAATAGCGGAAGACAGAGCGCGGATAATTTTCATATTCAGAATCGTTCTTTAAAACTGCAGCAACGTTAATTGAGAATGTAATGATACAATTTTTTGGGTATGTTCAGTCAGGCCTGCGTATTGGAAGCCCTGTTTAACCAATGCTTTTGATCATATTTCCCGGTGAACAACACTGATCCCATAAATTTGTTTCGAAAAACTCCAATATGATTATAGAACTCAGATCAGATACTTTCACGAAACCAGGCGCTGGGATGTTAGGGGCCATAATGAATGCGGATACGGGAGACGATGTGTTTGGCGAAGATCCCACGGTTAATAAACTGGAGGCCATGGTCGCAGAAATGTTTGGAAAGGAAGCAGCCATTTATTCTCCCACAGGCACCATGAGCAACCAGATCGCGATCAAGTGCCATACCCAGCCAGGCGATGAAGTGATCTGTGAAAAGCAGGCACACGTTTATATTTACGAAGGTGGTGGTATCGCTTTCAATTCGGGATCCCAGGTGAAAGCGCTTGATGGTGACCGTGGTAGAATCACGGCATCCCAGGTAGAAGAGGCCATTAATCCCGATGATGTGCACAAAGCCCGCACCTCGCTGGTTTGTCTCGAAAACACATCAAATCGCGGTGGCGGCAGCTGTTATGATTTTTCTGAAATAGAAAAAATTGCTGCCGTTTGTAAGGAATATAAACTTGCCTTACATCTCGACGGCGCCCGTCTGTTCAATGCTTTGGTAGCAAAAGGCGAAACGCCTCTTCAATATGGAAAGTTGTTTGACAGTATTTCTATTTGTCTCAATAAAGGATTGGGCTGTCCTATCGGCAGTGTGCTGATTGGAAGCAGGGAGTACATTAAAAAAGCACGGAGAGTACGAAAAGTGTTTGGCGGAGGCATGCGACAGGCGGGGTTTATGGCCGCTACAGGAATATTTGCCCTGGATCACAATGTGCAGAGGCTTGAACTGGATCATCTTCATGCACAACAACTTGCGGAAGCCTTGTTGAGCACCCCTTTCGTTAAACAGGTAATGCCTGTGGAAACGAATATTGTAATCGCTGAATTACATGCGGATTTTTTGGCAAAATCAATCTGCGAAGCGCTTGCAAACAAACAGATCCTGGCCCTTCCTATTGCCAAAGACAAATTGAGGATGGTTACTCATCTCGACGTTACCGAAGAAATGGTGAGACAGGCCGTTAGCACAATCAACGACATGGAATAATTAATATCAATGGTTGAATGTCCTTTTGGCCAGGTGTTACGAATGAATAGACATGGATAAATAAGTCTGTTTCAGGGTACGAAACTTAACACCTGGCTGCGTGGATAAACAGGCGGACATTCCGCCGGTTCAGCATCCGTCGAAACTGAGATCAGCTAATAGAAATGGATTTTTCAGGAAATTGGAATTAAAACGGGGGCGTTCCTTAACGAGGATGAAATGTATGACAAGCAACAAACTAAACAAACATCCTCACTATCAAAGGAATTAGAACAAAGACATATTGGATTATCTTTTGCTAAATTATTCTGTAATTGCCGTTCCCGCAAGAATATGTCTTGTTTTTTGCTTCTTTTACTGGTTAGCACTTACCTTAGACTTTAAACATCAGCAATACTTATGTTACCTAAAATATCAACGAAAGAAACTAAATCCTGGAAAGCACTTCAGCTTCATTATGATACCGTAATGAAAGATGTTTCCATGAGAGATCTTTTCTCGGCAGACAGCGAAAGATTTAAAAAGTTATCCTTTAATAAAGAAGATATCCTGATCGATTTTTCGAAAAATCTTATTAATGACGACACCCTGCAATTATTGTTGCAACTGGCAGAAGAAACAAAGGTCAAAGAAGCCATTGAAGCCATGTTTTCAGGGGAGGCCATCAATGAAACAGAAAATCGCGCGGTGTTGCATACTGCGCTCAGGAATTTATCAGCAGAGCCTGTACTAACTGATGGAAAAGATGTGATGCCTGAAATAAGAAAAGTGTTGAAACAGATGAAAGATTTCTGTCTCTCTGTTCACGATGGAAGCTGGAAAGGATACTCCGGGAAGAAAATAAAATATGTTGTAAACATAGGTATTGGTGGAAGCGATCTTGGGCCTTTGATGGTGACGGAAGCATTAAAGCCTTACGCGAAAGAAGGCGTTCAAACGTTTTTTGTTTCAAACGTCGATGCCACGCAGATTGCCGAGACGCTTAAAAAGGTAAATCCCGAAGAAACATTATTCCTGATCGCCTCCAAGACTTTTACCACGCAGGAAACGATGACCAATGCGCACACTGCCAGAAAATGGTTTCTCGAGTCCGCTAAAGATGAGAAGATGGTCGCCAAACATTTTGTGGCACTCTCAACAAATGAGAAAGAAGTTAAAAAATTCGGGATAGATGCCGCTAACATGTTTGTGTTCTGGGATTGGGTCGGAGGTCGCTATTCGTTATGGAGTTCTATCGGATTATCTATCGCGCTGACGATAGGATATGAAAATTTTGAATCGTTGCTTAACGGCGCGCATGACATCGATTTGTATTTCCGTAAAACATCTTTCGAAAAAAACATCCCGGTGCTTATGGCCCTGGTCGGACTCTGGTACACCAATTTTTACGGATCGCAGACAGAAGCCATCCTGCCTTACGACCAGTATATGCATCGTTTCCCGGCATATTTTCAGCAAGGCAATATGGAAAGCAATGGCAAAAGCACAGACAGGAATGGTCATCGTGTTGATTATTCAACAGGTCCGGTAATCTGGGGTGAGCCCGGCACCAATGGTCAGCATGCTTTCTATCAACTCATTCACCAGGGAACCGTGTTGATCCCCTGTGATTTTATTGCTCCGGCGATCAGTCATAACCCCATCGGTGATCATCACAATAAATTATTGTCAAACTTTTTTGCGCAGACGGAAGCTCTGATGAATGGTAAAACGCTAGCGGAGGCTGAAGAAGAACTGGTAAAATCCGGCAAAACGGAAACTGAAGTAATGGCTCTTGCGCCATTCAAAGTCTTCGAAGGCAATCGCCCTACAAACTCGATCCTGATTAAGGAAATCACACCATTCACGTTAGGTCAGCTCATTGCGATGTATGAACACAAGATCTTCGTTCAGGGAATCATCTGGAATATTTTCAGCTTTGACCAGTGGGGCGTTGAACTGGGAAAACAATTGGCGGGAAAAATTCTTCCCGAGCTCGAAAATGAAGAGGTTGTTTCGAGTCACGACTCATCGACAAATGGGTTAATAAATACCTTTAAAAATTGGCGGGTTGTTGATTAATAGGTCTTATACCGACTGCATGACGTAGAAAAAGCCCCGGGGGATCGGGGCTTTTTACATATAAGTTATGTTTTTATATTACCATTTGTCCACCTCTTCGTCGCTGGAGCTGGTAACGGGAATTACGGGCTCCGGCTCGGAAACAACCGGAGCCATTTCTTCAACAACCGGTAGCTGATGTAACTGTTCTGGTTCAGGTTCAGCGACATCCTCCATTCTTCCTTCACCCTCCCCTTCCGCAAGTTGATCGTGATTGAAAGCGTCAAAATCGAAGTCCGGCATAAGATCGGTTTTCACGTAGTCTACTGCTTCACCAAGAGCTTTCATAAATTTGTTGAAATCCTCTTTATACAAAAAGAGCTTATGACGATCATAACCGTCTTCGTTAAATTTTTTACGGCTTTCCGTGATGGTCAGGTAGTAATCATTACTTCGGGTTGCACGAACATCAAAAAAATACGTTCTGCGCTTTCCGGCCCTGATGCGTTTGCTGTAAACACTTTCCATCCTTTTTTCATTGTTTTCGTACGCCACGGTCGTAAATTTTCTGTTTTGTATTGCTTTTTAAAGTATCTACAAATATAATATTGTTTTCGAATTGACAAAATTAGCTATCACGTGGATCAAGACTCTATCCTGCCTCCGCTTCCTCCAGTTGCTGTTGTTCGTAAAGATTTGTGTAGTAGCCTTTTTTATCAAGCAATTCCTGGTGTGTTCCCTGCTCAACGATCCGACCTTCGTCGAGCACGACGATGTTATCGAAATCAAACATGGAAAATATGCGGTGAGTGATAATGATCGATGTCTTGCCTTTCAGGTAACGGTAGAGGTTATCCAATATCTCCTTCTCCGTTCTCGCGTCCACGGCACTTAAGCAATCATCGAAAATCACTATCCTTGGATCTTTTATTAAAGCACGCGCGATGGATACACGTTGTTTTTGTCCACCGCTGAGTGTCACTCCGCGTTCGCCAATCACTGTATCGTATTTTTTTGCCAGGGTTTTTATTTCCCGGTCAACACTGGCAAGCACAGCCGCTTCCTCTACCTTCTCCTGCGTGGCCTCATTCAACCCGAAACGGATATTACCCGAGATGGAATCGGAAAACAAAAATACATCCTGTGGAACATAGCTCAGTTGCTGGCGAAGAAAATGAACGTCCATCTTGTTGATGTTCATTCCATCGATCGATATGCTGCCTTTAACGGGGTCGTACATACGAAGCAGCAGTTGTGCGAGCGTCGTTTTTCCACTACCTGTGCGGCCTATAACGGCAATCTTCTGCCCCTTCTTTATCTGGAGAGAAAAATCCATGATGGCCCTGATGCCCGTGTCAGGATAAATAAAATCGACATCGTCAAAAGTGATGGTCCCGTCAAGCTCCTTTTTTGGAGCGTTCAACGGATTCTCAATCGTTGGTACCTGGTGTAAAAACTCGTTGAGTCTTTTCTGCGATGCCGCGGCCCGCTGGATCATACTGGCCGTCCAGCCGATCGCACTTACGGGGAAAGTGAGCATATTGATGTACATCACAAATTCGGCGATGGTTCCTGTGGTGATCTCCTGCTGGCCGTGAATGGCATAAATGCCACCCATTAATATCGTGAGCAGTGTACTGAGCCCGATGATGAGACCCATAAAAGGGAAATAAATCGATTCCAATTTGGCTAATCCAAGCGCATTCTCTTTGTATAATTCAGAGTTGACATCAAAAAATTTAAGCATCGCCCTTTCCTGCACAAATGATTTGATCACCCTGATACCCGAATAAGATTCCTGGGCGCCGGTGGTGAGATCGCTCAGCAGAGACTGGATCTTTTCACTTTTTTTGTTGATGACCGTGTTTACGTAGTATATGGTCACGGCAAGGATGGGGAGCGGTGAAAGAACATAAATCGTGAGCATGTGGTTTTTGGTCCACATATAAAACACACAAAAAGCTATGGTGGCGGTAAGGTTGATAAAATACATCAGCGCAGGACCGGTGTACATTCTAACCCGGCTCACGTCTTCCGTGATACGGTTCATCATGTCGCCCGTACTGTGTTTTTTATAAAAGATCGTATCCAGTTTCTGATAGTGATTATACACTTCATTCTTCTGATCATATTCGATATGGCGGCTCATCACGATGATGGTCTGTCTCATGAGAAACATAAAAAAACCGCCCAGCACGGCCAGAACCATCAGCGTGATACCACAAATGGCCACTTTCCGTGAAAAGCTCATTTTGGTATTCTCTGCGTACTGAATAAACTCTTTAACCAAAGGATCATACCTGACCACCGTGTTTTTTGGCTGGTAACCTGGCAGATGTTTCTCTACCGCATCTACCACATAACCCGTCACCTGGGGCGCAAGGATCCTGAAATAGTTGGAAACGACGATAAAAACAATGCCTAGAAGAAAACGATACCGGTACTTCCAGAAATATTTATTGAGCGAGGCCAGATGCTTCATGCGGTGCAAATTACGAATATTGGGCAATCACTCTGGTTTTGTGAAGAGAGCTGTACATTACTTACCCCTGCCATACGCCACGATCCGGGATTTTCATCGTATATTGATGCCATTTTTTAAACCCATTATGGAAATGAATACAAACGATTACTCCAGACGAAAATTCTTGAAGCAGAGCATGCTCGCAACTGCTGTTATTTCGAGTCCCGGCATTCTTAAATTCAAAGGTGCCGACAAGGTGAACCTGGCTGTTATTGGTATAGGCAACAGGGGCGCGGAAATCATCCCCGAACTATATAAGACGGGACTAGCCAACATTGTCGCACTTTGCGATGTGGATATGGGCGCCCCCCAGACGCTGAATATCATGAAACAGTTTCCGGATGTACCAAGATTCCAGGATTTCCGACAGATGTTTGACAAGATGGGTAACCAGATAGAGGCCGTCTCCATTGCAGTGCCCGACTTTTCCCATTTTCCCATTACCATGATGGCGCTTGGTTTAGGCAAGCACGTGTATGTGGAAAAGCCTATGGCCAGAACGTTTAACGAGGTCGAATTGATGATGAAGGCCGCGAAGAAATATCCGAAGCTGGCTACCCAGATGGGAAACCAGGGTCACTCGGAAGCAAATTACTTTCAGTTCAAAGCCTGGAAGGATGCGGGCATCATAAAAGATGTGACCAAAATCGTTGCCCACATGAACTCGGCGCGGCGCTGGCATGGATGGGACCCTAACATTAAATCTTTCCCTCCTGCTCAGCCTGTACCCGCTACGCTAGACTGGGATATCTGGCAAACCACTTCTTCCGGACACTCCTATAATAAAGACCTTGTAAACGGACAATGGCGTTGCTGGTACGAACTCGGCATGGGAGCACGTGGAGACTGGGGGGCGCACCTGCTTGATACTTCCCATCAATTTCTAGATCTCGGACTACCCTACGAGGTCGACTGTCTGAAAGCCACCGGCCATAATTCTTTCTTTTACCCGATGTCCACAACGCTGTCTTTCAAATTTCCAAAAAGGAATGAGATGCCGCCGGTCGAAGTGATGTGGTATGACGGACTTGATAATCTTCCACCTTTGCCGGAGGGTTTTGGCGGGTCCAAACTGGATCCAAATATTCCACCGCCGAGTAACGGCGCTCTTGCCCCGGTTAAGTTAAATCCGGGCAAAATCATTTACAGCAAGGAGCTCACTTTCAAGGGCGGTTCCCATGGAAGCACGCTGTCTATCATACCAGAAGAAAAGGCAAAGGAGATGGCTTCCCGCCTGCCTGTGGTTCCTGCCAGTCCTTCCAATCACTGGAAGAACTTTCTGCTCGCATGTAAGGGTGAAGAAGAGACTCGGTCGTCATTCGCGATCGCCGGTCCGCTCAGCCAGGTATTCTGTCTGGGTGTGATGGCACAATGGCTCGATACAAAACTCGAATTTGACCGGGATAAAAAAGTATTCAAGAACAATAAAATGGCCAATGAACTGTTGGTAGGCCCACCGCCAAGAAAGGGATGGGAGCAGTATTACAAAATCTAAGTTTTAAAATAAGCCTGCAATTTCTGCAGGCTTTTTTTTGGCATTTCTTCAGCTTTGAAAAATTATTTTATCGCCAGTAGTTCCACTTCTTCAATTACGGGATCTTTCGCGAGCAATTCGGATGCATTCGCCATCAGGGCCTTCGCGATCTCTCCGCCTAGATGTGCCTTTCTTCCTTCTTCAGTTTCAAAGGTATCGAAGATACCAAAAACTGAGGGACTCAACTGAAGGGCATACCATCTCACTGTGCCGGCTTCGGCCTGCGCCAGGGGCAACGCAGATTTTAAAAATGCAAGTACTTCATGTTCCTTGCCTGGTTTTGCCTCAACTCTCGCCAACAACGCAAATTTTTCCATGATTATTAATTTTACTGACTACCGATCTGGTTGCCAGGATCACAATGTTAGCCTTTTGGGTGCTAAAAAACTGCACTAAAAGCCTGCGCTCTCCTGATTTTGAGGAAAATCTTCGGGATTAAGGGAAATTATACAAGAATTGCCGGCCACTTCTGTTTTTCATAAACCGATGATGCTCTATTCATTTGTAGATTCGCAGTATGCCATTCAAAACAAAGTATATAGTGTTCTCCCTGTTTGCATCGGTATTGTTATTGCCGTTTGTCCTGTTGGGATGGAAAGAAATTTCACCCGCAGCTATTTCTGACGCTGATTCTGCCAGGCCAAACATTATATTCATCCTTACCGACGATCAGCGGTTTGACGCTATGGGCGCCATGGGTAACCCAATTATCCAGACACCCAATATGGACAGGTTGGCGCGCAATGGACTCCTTTTTAGAAACGCCTACGTAACTACCTCTATTTGCTGCGTCAGCCGGGCGAGCATCTTAACCGGGCAGTATCAGTCGCGGCACAAGATCAATGATTTTAAAACTGATCTATCACCCGCCGCCCTTTCTCTGAGCTATCCTTCCCTTCTCAAAGACGCCGGTTATAATTTGGGCTTTATCGGAAAATTCGGTGTTGGCAAACGGCCCCCTGACTCGCTGTATGATTTTTGGGTGGACACAGAGGCGGGCGAAAAAACCCAGCCTGATTATATTACGATCGATAAGAAGGGTAACCGTGTTCATGACACAGATACAATTGGTGATGCCATCCAGGACTACCTTGATCAGTATGGCAAAAAGACGCCCTTCTGCCTGTCCGTAAGTTTTAAGGCGCCTCACGAGCAGGATGGAGATCCCCCGATCTACGTGGTACAGCCCCGTTATCAGGAGCGCTATGCCAAAATCGAAATACCACTGCCCGCAACTGCAGATCCCAAATACTGGAATCAGTTTCCGGATTTCTTCCGCACGGACTCTAATTTCGCCAGGAAGCGCTGGAAAGGTCTTTTCGGTACACCTGCTTTGTACCAGCAGAACGTAAAAAATTATTATCGACTAATCACCGGTGTAGATGACGTAATCGGCGACATGACCCGGAAACTTGATCAATTAAATTTATCTGCCCGTACGATTATCATTTTCATGGGGGATAATGGAATGTTTCTGGGAGAACACGGAATGGAAGGTAAATGGTATGGTTATGAAGAATCCATCCGGGTTCCGATGGTCATGTATATTCCAATGCTTCCGCGTAAAATACAACAAAAGAACCTGTCGGAAATCGCCCTGAACATCGATATCGCTCCTACTATTTTATCGATGGCACATCTCCCTGTTCCTGCAGGCATGCAAGGTATAAACCTGCTCGATCTCGCATCGGGCAAAATTCCCGGGAGGGAGGCGTTTTTTTACCAGCATTATTATTTAGGGAGTCCGTCTATCCCGAAGCAGGAAGGCATCGTGACAAAAAAATTTAAATACATGAATTTTATCGAGCATGATTTTGATGAGCTATACGATATCCCCAATGATCCTCACGAGACCCGAAACCTCGCGAAAGACAGCCGGTACCAGCAGGTGTTGAAGAAACTTCGTGCGCAACTGGTTGCGATGAAAAAGGCAGTGATGTAGTTATACCTGTTTGAGTAAGTTTCAATGGATGTGTTTAATACAACCCCGCGTCATGGTGCCAGATCTTTTTAAAAGCGTTTACCAGCATGTGCTTTTTAGTTCAGGCGACATGCAAGAAATTTTTTCTTTACATAACAGGATAAATTTACCTAAAAATGAGTTTTTACTTGAGCAGGGAAAAATTGCCAATGCCTATTACTTGATAGAGAAGGGCCTGGTGCGCTTCTACGTCCACGATTATAATGGCGATGAGATCACGACTCAGTTTGTAGGTGAGAATGAGATAGTGAATGAGGTGTCTTCTTTATTTCAGCGTATTCCTTCGGTGCAAAACATTCAATCGGTTACAGATTCGATAGTCTGGAAAATTAATTTCCACGATTTTCAACACTTATACCATACCCTGGAATCTGTAAGGGAATGGGGCCGGGAGTGGATGGCTCAACAACTGTACAAAAGTAATCAGCGTTCGGTAGAAATGATCACCCAATCTGCATCTTCACGCTACCGGCAACTCATGGAATGCAGGCCACAGATTGTTCAGCAGGCACCCCTTAAACAAATTGCCTCCTATTTGGGCATTGCAGATACATCCCTAAGTCGTATCCGCAAGGAATTCCTTTCTTCCTAACATTTCTTGACCTATGTAAAGTGGTTTTATATTTTCTGTTTCTATTTTTGATTGAGCAAAACCGGTAAGATCTAAAAACCGTTTTATTTTTCATTTATATCGATTCGCTCAAAAAAGAATATAATTATTAAACGCTAAAATCAGATCATGGATACAGCAGCCTCAAGAAAATTGGATATTATCATCCCCGCATACCGGATGCATTCGCAAAGTTTTAAAAATGCATTGGAAGGAATTACGGAAGAAGCGGCCTTGACACGTATCGACAATAAAACCAATCACGTGGTATGGATGACAGGTAACCTGGTTAACTGCCGGTATTGGATCGGTAACTTGTTGGGCATAGCCGACAAAGACCCTAACGAAGATTTGTTTAAAGAGGGTAAGGCATTGGACGAAAGCCTTGACTATCCCAAATTGGAAGCGTTAAAGAAAAATTTTGCGGCCATATCGCCAAAGGTTTATCAAAAATTGTTGACGGCAACGGATGAGCAATTGGATAAAGCCTACTCATTTGGTATGAACATTCCTTTTGTACCGGAAAACGTTTTGAATATGACCGGCATGTGCATTGGCAGGGAAGATTATCTTTTTGGGCAAATAGGCCTGATGCGCAAACTGCTTGGTTTAAAAGGGATGAGCTATGATATAGACGCAAACATTAATTATTGAACGCCTGGGAAAACGAATTGACTTTCATAAATCACCTATTAAAATAAAGAAGTATGGCCACCGTAAATGTTTATTTAACTTTTGAAGGAAACTGCGAAATAGCTTTTGAATTTTACAATGCGGCTTTTAGCGGAAGGTTTAAGGATTTTACCCGTTTTGGCGAAATGCCGCAGCAGGAAGGAATGCCTCCCCTCTCTGACGAGATGAAAAACAGGATTATGCATGTGAGCCTGCCCGTAAGCGCAGAAACGAGTTTGATGGGCAGCGATACCTTACCCGGTATGTCCCCGAATGTAACCGTGGGCAACAATTTTTCCATTTCTTTAGGCGTAAATTCTAAAGATGAAGCAGACCAACTATGCGCCGCACTATCGGCGGGCGGTAAAATAACCATGCCATTGGAAGTCACTTTCTGGGGGGCATATTTCGGCATGTGGACGGATAAATTTGGCATCAATTGGATGGTCAATTATGATTTGCCCAGTTAACTCTTTGGCGGTAAAACGTTCTTGCTGAGCCCGGGATCGCCGATCGCGGAAATCATCAGGTATGATTCGCCAAACGCTATCTTCTCATGTTTACTGAAATGAAACTGACAGCTTACTTTTACACGAGAGCATAAAATCTCGGTAATTGATTTATGAAACGGATTTCCTACAAACTGCTTTTATTCTGTCACTAGGCTTAAATTTTTTGTGTTTCAGTTTTTTCGTTGGGAAGCGTATATATTATTCGAGACTCGGCAGTGCCAAAACAACGGAAATTGTCAATGACTCAATGGTCACCTATTCTTACAACAGGATCAAAACTGATGCGGCCGCTGTTGACTTTTTCAGGATGCTTCCGAACGATACTTCTGATATCATATTTTTAGGCACAAGCTTAACACAGGGATTTCCACTTCAGGAAATGTTTA
>JBDTEB010000222.1:0-5102 GCA_039922795.1 Chitinophagaceae bacterium | reverse complement strand
CGAGCAAACAACCCATTAAAAATTCCAGTATCAGGGGGCTCAGGAGGAAGCCTGGGTAGTAAGAATTTACTGGTAATAAACCAAAGGCATTTAAAAGAATTAGCGTCAGCCAGGTAAAAAACAGGATCCGCGCAATTTTCCATCCGCCAATTATTGCGAGGCCGAAGACCAGGTAGAAAAGCATTTCAAAACTAAGCGTCCAGGAAACATCAAGAATTGAAATGGCAGGCTGGGGAAATAACAGGAAACTTTTCAACACGTACAACCAGTCTGTGCCATTACTCCAGGCAAGTGTATGATCGGCGAATTCGAGCTTCCCATGATCCACAAAAACCAGATAGGCAAAGGACGCCAGTGCCACAACCCAGTAGATAGGATAAATACGAAAAAATCGCTTTTTGAAAAAGGGCACTATGTTTCGTTGCTGACGAATATCGGTAACGTGTATATAGGTAATAATAAAACCGCTGAGTACGAAAAAAAAGTCCACGCCAAAAAGCCCGATGGCGAAAACTCCTTTCAATGGAACCGCGCCAAAATAAGAAATCATTGCGCCGTGACAGTGATATCCCACAACAAGCATCGCCGCAAAACCCCTGAAAATCTGAACAAGTTCAAAGGTAAATTTCCTTCCGGGAATCGCCTGGGCGCCTGTATCGGTTGTAGGTAAACTTGTCATGCAGATGCCTGGGGAATTATGGGGTTAAAATAAGCAATCTGCAGACAAACGGAAAAATATCCCTTCTATTGCAGGCCGATACCTGCTGCCCTTTTATATAAAGCAAGCTCATGCCTGATTCATCAGTTCTTTGATAACTACCCCCGGGCCAGGTGCCTTGTCTCGATCGTAAGGATGATCTTGATCGCCGCGATCTCGTTGTCAATCCAGTTGCCTGGATACTCCTCTTTAGCTTTCAGCCCTTTGAGTATGTTGATAAAATCCAGGAAACAGTTTACGGGTGGTGCTTCCCGGCCATGTGACTTGATCTTGAGATAGTCTTTTCCAACGACGGTACGGGCAAAATCCTTTGGTAACATAGGGTAGGTTTTTATACCTTTTAAACGCATGGAAATTCGAAATAATATTCAATATTTACTGATCCTTGTCAGGAGATGCGGAGTCATCAAACGCTGATGGGGAAGATGAACATCAACTCCTGTACTGACTATCGTCAGGATTGAAACAGACAAAAACATCATTGGAGAAAAACTTATGGACGTAAAGATTGAAAGCAGCTGGAAGAAAGAGTTGGCGGAAGAATTCAGGCAACCCTATTTTAAAGACATTACCTTATTTCTGAAGGCTGAGAAAGAGCTAGGCAGGATCATTTACCCGCCGGGCAATCTGCTGTTTAATGCTTTTGAAAAAACGCCATTCGACCAGGTGAAAGTGGTGCTGCTCGGGCAGGATCCCTATCACGGTAAGGGACAGGCGCATGGATTAAGTTTTTCGGTGCAGGACGGTGTCCCCCCACCTCCTTCTCTGGTAAATATTTTCAAGGAGCTGAAGACGGATGTCGGTATGGAAATTCCAAGAACGGGCAACCTCACTTCCTGGGCAGAACAAGGAGTACTGTTGCTCAATGCATATCTTACCGTGCGGGGAGCCGAACCGGCGAGCCATGCTAAAATTGGCTGGGGCACATTTACGGATGCGGTGATCAGGAAGATTTCTGCAGATCGCTCCAACGTGGTATTCATGCTCTGGGGAAAATTTGCTGGGGAGAAGGAGACATTGATCGATAAGTCGAAGCATCTCGTATTAAAAGCTCCGCACCCTTCTCCATTTTCTGTGGAGAAAGGATTTTATGGAAGCAGGCATTTTTCAAAAACCAATGAGTTTTTGGTGAGCAAGGGCCTGGATCCCATTAACTGGACGCTGTAATTGGCTTCGCAGCAATAAAAAAATCATTATGCTGAAAAATATATTTGGTAGAATATGGGCTGTCTGGGGAATAATACTATTCGTAGCCACCATGCTGCTTTTCACGATCCCCTTTCTTCTCATCAAATTGATCCCCGAGCCAAAAAGAACCGTCCGTTTCATCCGGTTCTCCAAAGTCTGGATGCAGATCTTCCTGAACGGGATCGGCTGCCCGATCACCGTAAAAGGAAAGGAACATTTTGCAAACGGCGAGAACTTCATTGTGGTATGCAACCACAATTCTTTTATGGATGTTCCCGTCAGTTGCCCTTTCATACCCGGCGGCAACAAAACGATCGCAAAGGTGGAAATCGCGAAGGTTCCACTTTTCGGGATGATCTACAAAATGGGCAGTGTGCTGGTTAATCGCAAAAGCGAAAAGAGCAGACGGGACAGCTACTTTAAAATGAAAGACGTTCTCGCCTCTGGCCTTCATATGGCCATCTACCCCGAAGGCACCCGCAACATGACGGGCGAACCCCTGAAAACCTTTCATGACGGGGCTTTCAAGCTTTCCGTCGAAACAGGCAAAAGAATGATCCCTACCCTGCTCTTCAACACACGCACCGTTCTTCCACCAGAAAAAACATTTTTCCTGTGGCCCCACAAGCTGGAAATGCATTTCCTTTCCCCGGAATCTGCCGATCCTGGCGCAACATCTTCCGCCCTGCTAAAAGAGAAGGTTTTCCGGGTCATGTACCAGTATTATTCTGAGAATGCCAAACCTGATTAGTAGTTGTAGAACGAACGACTGCGATTGACTTTAATATCCCTCAGCAGCCCTGATTTTGGATTGATATTGATGCTGAAATATCTTACAATGCCCACTGGCGTAACGCTGATCGACATCTGCCAGCAGTGCATCTCACGGGAGAGAGTAAGCGAAAGTGACTGAATCGAAGTGGTTCTGAAATCATAATAGGTATTCATTCCGGCCTTCCACTTTGGCGTAAGATTAAAATCTCCGTTCAGGTTAATGTTGGAATTCAGCTCGGTCTTATATCCTACATAATTCGTATTTCGCTGACGCGAATAATTCAAGGAATAGGAGATATTGACAGACCAGGGAATTTTAAAGTCTGCAAACTCCGCCGGGTTTCGCCTGATATATTCCAGCTCGGCCTCCTGCTCGGCAGCCGAAAGGGGAATGTTTTCGTCGTAATTGTTCTTATTTGTTTCCGCCTTCTTATTCTTGTCTTTGTCCTTATCCTTTTCCTTGCTTTTAAAACTTGTTGAAATAGCCACGTTTCCATTGGTGAACCTGCCCGGACTAAACTTGCCGCCTTCCCAGGCATATTTGTTTAACCTTGCACCCTGCGCATCTACCTGGTAAGGATCGAGAAGTGCACTTGCGGTAATATTTATTTTTTCGAACAGCGTACTTCTTGCATAGAAGTTTATTACTGAAAGTTTCTGCGAATCAGCAATCAGGTTATAACTTCCATTGAAACCGAAACCATCGAGCAGTTTTACTTTCCGGTCAGGGGCCTCACTTGTGGTGTCTTTGGAACGCAACTTCATTTCAAGGTTATTATCCAGCCCGAAACCAATACCCCCAAATTTACCTTCGCTGAAACTACCTACGATGCCGGCATCGTAAGGCGAGAACCGGGCCGTATGGCCAAAAGTATCGATCTGTGTTTGATAAAAATAACTCTTCGCAAGGTCTGGCCGATAGCTCAAGCTAAACGACGGACGAATGACGTGACGTATCGCCTTCACATTGCTGGTCTTATTGAACCGGTCAAATGTTCCAAATATTGCCGTATTGATTCCGAGACTGAAACTAACGTCGCGGGCAGTATAAAAGCCCTTATTAGTGTAGGTCTCAACAGAATCTTTTGCATTATTCCACCTTCGGTAATATTGGCTGGTGTACCATTTCTCCTGGTAACTGATGCCTGGCGAGATCTGGAAAGGGCCGAGTGAAGGAAGAGATAAGGTAATGGGAATGCTATGAGTGGCGCCGATCTGGAACGTATCCAGCAAGCGCTTGAAATTGAAAGCAGAGTCATAAAATGCCGCCTGTGAAAGCACATTCGAATTAAGGCCGATACCCAGTTTCTCATACCATTTTGGTTCCCCGACAAACTCGGCCTTTTGAAAAGGATAAAGAGTGGTAGCCGAAAAGGATATGTTTGGCACCGAAAGATTCACGAGCCCGAGATTGTTGTTCTGGGTATGGTTGGCGGTAATGCTCAGGTTGTATTTATTATTCCAGTTTTTGGAGTAACTGATCGAAGAACTTAACTGGTTCTGATAATTGAGCGTTGCATTATTGGTAACATACCGGTTAAACTTGGTAGAACCGGCATTTACATTGGCAGAGAAACTTGTTCCCGGCCTGGCTTTGCTATCTACCGTATGGCTCCAGTAAATATTAAAACTCTTGTTGGTTTCATATTCCTTTTTCCCGCCGTCACTCAAAAATCTTGTATTCTGGTAGGCCAGGTTAAGCTGTCCCTGGTACCTGTACCTGACCCTGTAAGTGGGCGAGAGATTTACACGATACCCGCCATAGGAATAAATATCAGATCGCAGCACCACATCAAAATTATCACTAAGCACTTTGTAATAACCCATCTGTTCCAGTCCCACACCAAATTGTTCGTTTACTGTAAATTGGGGTGGTAGCAGGCCTGAGTGCCTGCCCTGGGATAGCGGGAAGAAGCCAAAAGGAACATAGATCGGAATAGGGACCCCTTCAAACTCGGGATGGATGGGCCCGGAGATAGCGAGTTTTCTATTCACGAGTTTCAGTTTCTGTGCGATAAAGGCAAAATGCGGGGTATCGAGATTACAAGTCGTGATTCTTGCCCCATAAGCATAATAATCGTTGAGGGAGATCTTCTTGATTCTTTTGCCGTACACGAACATTTCACCCTGACTGGTAAATGTACTGTTGGTTATTCCTTTTTGCGTCTTGAAATTATATGACATGGAGTCAGAATCCATATTGTTCTCGCCCTGTACAAACTTCGGTCTTCCTATCAGCTTACCCGTGCTGTCTTTAAAATAGGTAGCGATTACGAGCTGTCTCTGCTGGTCGAGCTCAATACCATAGGCACTTAATTCTATATCCTTGTATTTTGTAGTGGACTCATTATACAGAAATATTTTTTTTGACGGCACATCGAAGACCATCGAATCCGTAGCCGAGTAATTTACCGGCGCATCG